>JARRRD010000019.1:0-24739 GCA_037381085.1 Candidatus Sulfobium sp. | reverse complement strand
AGAGGCGCTGAAAAAGACCGGTGAAATGCCGCATACCAGGGCAGCCGCCCATGAGGCCGGCCTGTTCTCTGTCAGTTCCATCGAGGTCTTAAAGACCATATAACAGGCAAGTGCCCCGGCCAGCGCGCTGACGAGATTCACCTTGAGACCCACATTTCCGAAAGGAATGAAGGTCAGGAGCTTCCCCAGGATTACGAATAACGGATATCCCGGCGGGTGCGCCGAGCCCAGGGAAAAAGAGGCGGCTGCAAAGAGACTGCTGTCCCCGGCGTAGATCGTCGGACAGACCCAGATGACGAATATTAAGAATGCGGTAAAGAGGACCGCCAGGCCTATATAATGGCTGTTATCAAAAAAAGAAGGAGCGGGAACCTGCTTTCCGTAGGTCTCCCGCCCCGAAGCGTCAATACTCAACCCTATCAATCGGCCGAGAGGACCTTTTTATATAACGTAACCCCGTTATCATCATATGCAGAAAGGTAGATCTGAGCAATTTGTGCATCGTCGGTAGGCGCCGCACTAAGGCATACCTGACCCTGCATTGAAGCGTTGCTGCAAGCGCTGCTGGTACCATCTACCCAAAGGTCCTTACCGCCCCAGGACGACTTCTCACCGGCATTGTTTCTCGCTGAGACAAACTGCGCGACAACGCCTGCATTGGCAAGTTCAGCGTCGTTCATGGGACCCGTCTGGCCGTTCCAGTTGGTATCAACGTCGTTCATGCTTGCCTGCTCGGTCCCGGACTTCTTGGCCGCAACCATCCACGCAGTGAGTTCCGGCTCGGAAGAGACAGCGGTCCTTTCAGTCGCTCCCCTTCTGCTTCTTTCCTGCATGCCGATATATCCCGGTATGGCGATGGCCGCCAGTATTCCGATGATAGCCACAACGATCAGAAGTTCAATCAGCGTGAAACCTTCGTGCTCTTTTAAACTATTCATTGCCTTGAACATTAAAACACCTCCTTGTTTAACTGGTGCGGCCAAGGGCCGCCTCGCACTTAATTTAGTTTTCTTCAACATCACCTCCTCGGATAAATAAACAAAACTTGCTCATATAAAAGCAGGTTCCATGCCAGAACCCGCATTGTCCTGTCATCAGTAAAATCATTGAAAATGCGACGGGGAAATACCTCCAATAACGGTAAAATGTCATGAATGTTGCCAAAAAATGTCATACCCATGACGTCCTCGTTCGAAAATACTCCACAAGAAGGGACCCGCGCCGGGATACGATTGTGCCCGCCCATCTCATTCAGTCCGCCGATATCATCTTTGTCAGAATCGGCAACCCGTTTTTGTCGCAGACAGACAACCTTATAATGCTGAGATGCGCCCCTCCCCCTTCCCCGAATGCCGCTATCTGACCTCTGCTGGCGAAACCGCATGACCCTGCAACCGTCCAGAGTCCCTTGCCCGCAAACCACGGCGAGCGCTGTCTGTCATATAGATCAGCACCCTTAACATAAGTTGCGGCGACGCCGGCATCGGCAAGCTGCGAATTTGTCATGTCTCCGGCGTCGCCAGCCTTCCCGCTGAAATTAGCATCCACCTCGGTGAAGTTGCCCAGAGGAGTTCCGGACTTTCGTGCCGAGTTCATCCACGCGGCAAGTTCAGGCACCGCCGCCGTGGCCGTCCTTTCGACGGCGCCCTTGCGCGCCCTCTCCTGCGTGCCAATGTATCCCGGTATCGCAATAGCGGCGAGTATTCCGATGATCGACACCACTATCAGGAGTTCGATAAGAGTAAAACCGCCCTTCCCTCTTTCAGAATATACTATATGTCTTCTCCCCAAGCCGGCACCTCCGCATCTAAGACCTTTTGCAACGCATCGCGCGCCCGGTTGCAATTTTTGCAGAATCCGTGCCATTCGCACGATCTACGTTAAGCGGGAGGCAATGACGGAAGACTCGATGACAAAGGGAACTGTGGTATAATCTAACGGGAAAAGTGTTCTCAGTACACAGGCAAAGATGAGATATATCGGTCTTGATGCGGGCTCGGTGAGCGTGAAGCTCGTGGTGTTCGATGAAAACGGCGCCATGATGCACAGTACCTACCTGAGGCATAGGGGGAAGCCGCTTGAAGTCGCCCTTGAACTCCTGAAAGACTTGTTAGAAGTAAAGAGTGAGGAGTCAGGAGCCACAACTGCAAGGCCGCGGGGCCTGCGCCCATGGGAGTCTGTAACTCACTCCTTACCCCTCACCCTTCAGTCTTCACGTTTTTCGCTTTCCCTGACCGGTTCCGCGGGCAGATTGATCGGTTCGGTTCTCGGCATCGAGCCGGTCAATGAGGTCGTGGCCCATGCATACTCCACGCGGAGGCTCTATCCTCATGTAAGAACCATAATAGAACTGGGTGGGGAAGACTCGAAACTGATCGTCCTCTCGGAGGATTCAAATTCCGCCAAAGACTTTTCCATGAACTCGGTATGCGCTGCGGGTACCGGCTCCTTCCTCGACCAACAGGCCGAGAGGCTGAGGCTCTCGATCGAGGAATTCAGCGAATTGAGCCTCAGGTCGAAAAACCCTCCCAGGATCGCCGGACGGTGCAGCGTCTTTGCGAAATCCGACATGATACACCTTCAGCAGATCGCTACGCCGGTGCAGGATATTGTGGCAGGCCTGTGCTTTGCCGTGGCCAGAAATTTCAAGGGCTCGATCTCAAGGGGCCGGCAGATTATTCCGCCTGTCTGTTTTCAGGGCGGCGTAGCGGCCAACTCCGGGATGGTGCGGGCCTTTAGAGAGGTTTTTGGCCTTCAGGACCTTTTTGTCCCCGAAGAGCATGCGCTGATGGGAGCAATCGGAGCGGCCCTTAAAGATTTGGAATCGGGAAGCCTCCATCGCTTCGACCTCTCGCTGTTTGAAAGTTTCATCAGGTCTGCACGGCCGAAGGGAAAAGGCCATCTGCCGCTTATAAGGGAAGGAGACACTTTCCCGGGAAGACACCTGAAAACCGGTGAAGAGTCAAGAGTGAAAAGTGAAAAGTTTAAGGATGAAACCTCCTCACGCCTCGCACCTCATTCCTGTCGCATCCGGGCCTTTCTCGGTGTCGACATAGGGTCCATCAGCACAAACCTGGCTGTGATAGACGAGGACTGCAGGCTTTTGGCCAAGCGCTACCTTATGACGGCGGGCCGGCCGATAGAGGCGGTGAGGCGGGGGCTTGCCGAGATAGGAGAGGAAATAGGAGATAAAGTGGAAATCTCCGGTGTCGGGACAACCGGCTCAGGAAGATACATGATAGCCGATTACATCGGTGCGGATATAGTGAAAAACGAGATCACGGCACAGGCGACGGCGGCGGCCTTCATCGACAGGGACGTTGATACCATATTCGAGATCGGCGGTCAGGATTCCAAGTATATATCTCTCAGGGACGGGGTAATCGCCGACTTCGAGATGAACAAGGCCTGCGCTGCCGGTACAGGATCGTTTCTCGAGGAACAGGCGGAAAAGCTGGGTATTTCGATAAAGGGTGAGTTCCAGGAATCCGCCTTCAGCTCCTCCAACCCCTGCCGGCTCGGGGAGCGCTGCACCGTATTTATGGAGAACTCCCTCATGGCCAACCTTCAGCGCGGCACCGGCAAGGAGGACCTCCTGGCCGGTCTTGCCTACTCGATCGTTCAGAACTACATCAACAGGGTTGTCTGCAAGAGACCCGTCGGCCGGAAGATATTCTTTCAGGGTGGAGTTGCCTTCAACAAATCTGTCGTTGCCGCCTTCGAAAAATATCTCGGGAAGGAGATAACAGTCCCACCGAACCACGACGTTACCGGCGCCATCGGAATGGCATTGATAGCGAAAAAACTCATGGAGAGCAGGAGCGGGGTTACCCCGCCGGCGGAGTCAGGAGTGAGGAGTAAGGAGTCAAAGGAGAAAGACGCCTCGCGTCTTACGCCTCACCCCATGCGCTCTTCACACCTCACACCTCACTCTTCACGCCTCACTAAATTCAAGGGTTTTGAGTTGTCGAAGATACCTTATGAGATATCGTCATTCGAGTGCAAAGGCTGTCCCAATGTGTGCGAAATCAACAGGGTAAAAGTCGAAGGTGAAAAGGGATATCTCTTTTACGGGGGCCGGTGCGAGAAATACGATGTGAAACGGGACCGAAAGGCCCGCAATATGCCGGACCTCCTGGCACTGAGGGATGAGATGCTCTGGAAGGCTCATCTGAAATACCGTAAGGAGTTGGGAGTTAAGGGTAAGGAGTCAGAGGACAAAGGACCGAAACTAACTCCTCACTCCTCACTCCTCACACCTCACTCCTCACGTCCGAAGATCGGCATCCCTTATGTATTCTATCTTCACGATTTCCTGCCCTTCTGGACCACCCTTTTATGGGAGCTGGGGTTCGACGTAGAGGTCTCTCCCAGGACGGACAGGAGCATAGTCGATCTCGGCCTCGAGAGCGTCCTCTCGGAGACCTGCTTCCCCGTGAAGGTCGCACACGGGCATATCAGATATTTTATCGACAGGGGAGTGGACAACATATTCCTCCCCAGCTTTGTAAACCTGAACAACGCGGGAGAGACATTCGAGAGGGGCCTCGCCTGCCCCTACACACAGACGATCCCGTACAGTGCCGGGGTTGCTTTCAGAAAGCTCCATTTCCTGACGCCTGTCATCGACCTGAGCAGGGGCAGCCGTTTCATGGAAAAGGAACTACGGCGCGTTCTGAAACGATTCGGGACAAGGCAGAGGGGGCTTTCAGCCGCCCTGAAGGCGGCCCATAAGGCACAGGAAGAGTTTGTGCAGGGCATAAAAAAAGAAGGCGAGAAGGTCCTTTCCTCCCTGAAGGACAAGGCGATAGTAATTGTCGGGAGGGCATACAACTCACTTGACAGCGGCGTCAACCTCAACATATCGAAGAAGCTGGGAGACCTCGGAATGCAGGCTATCCCGGCCGATTTTCTGCCCCTTGATCCGGCTGGACTCAGCGATGCATGGCCTAACATGTACTGGCGGGCGGGCCAGAGGATGTTGAGCGCGGCACGCTTCATCAGGTCTCACCCCCAGCTATATGCTCTCTACATAGGAAATTTTTCCTGCGGCCCGGACTCGTTCATAACCAAATTCTTTGATATCGAGATGTCGGGCAAACCTTACCTCCATATAGAGATAGACGCCCACAGCGCAGACGCCGGGGTGATAACACGGTGTGAGGCCTTTCTCGACAGCATAAGCAGCATAGGAATAAGAGGCGGGGGCGGGGTGACCCTGCCCGTCCGGGAATCAGGGGTAAAGAGAGCAGGATCTCCTTATTCCTCTCCTTTCACCAACTCGAAACGTACCATTTATATCCCCCTGATGTCCGACCATGCCCACGCTCTGGCCGCCGCGTTTGAATACTGCGGGGTTCGGGCGGAGGTGCTCCCTGAATCTTCACGTGAGACGGTCGACCTTGGCAGGAAATACGTATCCGGGAAGGAATGCTATCCCTGTGCAGTGACGACGGGCGACATGGTGGGGAAGGTCCTCGAACCGGGTTTCGAGCCGGAGAAGTCCGCTTTCTTTATGCCGTCAGGTTCAGGGCCGTGCAGATTCGGTCAGTACAACATCTTCCACACCCTCGTTATGAAAGAACTCGGTCTTGACAATGTGCCTATCTTTTCCCCGAACCAGGATGTGAACTTCTACGAACATCTCGGCATCGTTGGAAAGGATTTCAGCCTGAGGTCATGGAAGGGCATCATCGCCGTCGAGCTGCTGAAAAAATGCCTGCATGAGACAAGACCCTATGAAAAAGAGAAAGGTGTCGCGGATGCGGTGTACGACGACTATCTTAAACGGGTGCATTTGTCAATCAGTGGTTCGGACGGGAACATTCAGTCTCTTCTGGTCAGGGCGAAGAGGGATTTCGAGAACATCCCCAGATATTCCGGCAGGAAACCGCTCATCGGGATAGTCGGCGAAATATTTGTCCGTTCCAACAGGTTTTCGAACGAGGACCTCGTGAGAAAGATCGAGGATCTGGGCGGGGAAGTGTATCTGGCCCCCGTGGAGGAGTGGATACATTACGTAAATTATACGGCCCTGCGGAGGGTCTTGATTAAAAAGGACCTCTCTGGTATCATTAATCTTCTGCTGAAGGGGTTCTTTCAAAAGAAGGTAGAAAGAAGTTTCGGGAAACATTTTGCCGGTTTCCTGAAAACCCTGCACGAACCCCATACCGGCGAGGTGATCGACAAGGCAGCCCGGTATGTCCATCCTTCGTTCGAAGGTGAGGCGATCCTCAGCGTGGGCAAGAGCATCGATCTCATTCAGGGAGGCGCATCGGGCCTAGTCAACGCAATGCCTTTCGGCTGCATGCCCGGCACTATCGTCACCGGATTGATGCGCGGGCTTACGATGGATTATGATATCCCGTGTCTCAGCATCCCTTACGATGGTTCGGAGTCGGTGACTTCGGATATACAGCTGGAGGCATTTATGGATCAGGCGAAAGAACAGGGCAAGAAGCAGCGGTAAGCAGTAAGTAGTGAGCAGTCATTTTTTTGGGGCGTTTGTGGCCTGATTATTACTGACTTTTCACTATTTGCTATCTTCTAATTACTATATTTCTTAAAGGAGGTGAGTCCGTGGGGAACGTTGTCAAGTGGCGCAAGAAAAAGATGAGCAAGCATAAGCACAGGAAGCTGCTCAAGAAAACCAAGCATCAAAGAAGAAAGAACAAGTAGGATTTGAAACCATCTCAGCCTTGCAGTCGAGATTTGTCCCCTTTGCCGGAAGTGTCTCTCATCGGCAGAACTTGACGGCAGACCTTTTCCCGGGACTAAAACGGGCCTGATATGTCGTTCCTGTTTTTACCTAATAGAACGTTGACGGGAGTCGTGTTCCCACAGCGTTCCTCTCATTAATGCATGGCGTTATACATCCGGAACGGGAAGGTTTTGAAACAATCATCTTCGATAGGGTATCATTCAGTATGTTAAAACCTTTTTCTACTACCGGAATCGGCAGCCTTCCGCTCCTTGATGCCGGGGAGGCGTGCAGACTGATACTTGGGACATTCGATATCCCCTTCTGGCCCCAGCTCCCGAAGGTTTCCTTCAGGGAGTATATGATCCCTCAGTATTCCGAAGGAATGCCTTTTGTAAGAATCGACGCCGGAAAAGAGACCCTCTGGGTCGACAAAAACTCATCCGATGAGCTTGAACGGTTCTACGAAGGCTGGACAGAGAAGAGCAGGATCGCTATCTCCGAAGATTACGCGAGGGGCCTCCATGCTTTCCTAAGGATGGGGCATGGCAGACGATTTGATTATGTTAAAGGCCATGTCACCGGACCTCTGACTTTTACGCTGGGGCTGAAAGACGCAGAGGGTAAAGCGGTATATTTCGACGAGGAACTCCGCGAGATATCCCTGATGCTGCTGAAAGCCAAAACAAGATGGCAGATTGATATGCTGAAACAACATGCCGCCGGAGTAATTATATTCATTGACGAACCTATCCTTTCCGCCCTTGGCAGTTCCAGCTACCTGGGGGTCGACAGCGAAGAGGCGCTGAGGCTTCTCAGGGAGATGGCGGCGGCCGTACGTTCCGAAGGGGCGGTCGCGGGCATTCACTGCTGCGGCAATGCCGACTGGCCTCTCGTAATCAGGAGCGGGCCTGACATCATAAACTTTGACGCGTATGACTACGTCGATACCATCTCGCTCTACCCTGCAGAGTTCACCGTTTTTCTTGAAAAGGGCGGCCGCCTTGCCTGGGGGATAGTGCCGACTTCCGATGCTGTCAGGGAAGAGGTTCCGGGAACAATCAGGGCGCGCTTTGACAACGGCATGGAAAAGCTTTCCGGCACAATCCCGGGGTCTCTTCTCCGGTCGAACATACTCCTTACGCCGTCCTGCGGCACCGGGTCGCGGACCGTCGATGAAACCCTGAAGGTGTTTCAGTTGCTTATGAGGCTGAAAGAGGAACTGGCGTGAAGGGGATTTTCATATCCGTTGAAGGTATAGAGGGAACGGGCAAGACCACGCTGGCAGGATTTCTAGCCGAATATCTGCAGGGGAAAGGACTTCGTGTGACACAGACGGAGGAGCCCGGCGGCACCTCAATAGGCCGGAAGATCAGGGAACTGCTCCTTTCCCCTGAAAACGGGGAGATGGATCCGGTAACTGAACTCCTCCTTTATAACGCGTCACGGGTCCAGCATATCAGGGAGATCATTATGCCCGCACTCGAAAGGGGAGATGTCGTGATTACGGACAGGTTCAGTGATTCGACGATGGCCTACCAGGGCTACGGCAGGGGAATAGACGTCAAACTGATAGACTCCCTTGACCTGATCTCCACTCAGAGGCTGAGGCCGGATATCACCATCCTGCTCGATATAGATGTCCAGACCGGGCTGAGGAGAAACAGGGAGATAAATAAAGACGACCGGATTGAACGTGAAGACGTCGCTTTTCATGGAAGGGTCAGAAACGGGTTTATTCATATTGCCGCGCAGTCACCGGAACGAATAAGAATGGTGGATTGCTCGGTTCCCGTCGAGACCGTACGGCAAAATGTGGCTGCCATAATCGATGAATTTCTGGAGGAGTGGAAAGCGGGCCGGAATCAATGAGAACGCACGGCCGGACTGCGGACAGAAGAAATATTTGCCACATAAACACAAAAGGATGAGAAACGTATTTTGTGAATCTTCTGTTTTTTCTGGCGATTTTGGCGACCTCGTTCAATGTCACTGAAACAGATTATAGGCCAGGACAGGGCTATTGCCATGCTATCGGGAAGTATCAGGAGGCGGAGGCTCGCCGGCTCATACCTCTTTTGCGGAGAGTCGGGCGTGGGCAAGAAGACTACCGCACTGAACTTTGCGAAGGCACTGAACTGTCTCAGGACCGACGTACCGGGACCGCCTGAAGATTCGTGCGATAGATGCGAATCATGCCTGAAGATGGACGCCGGTGTCCATCCCGACCTTCTCGTCGTGTCGCCTGAAGAAAGGCAGATAAAGATAGAGGAGATACGCCTGGTGGACGAAGCCCTGTCGCTGAAGCCCTTCGAAGGCAGAAAGAAGGCGGTTATCGTCGACGACGCCGAAACCATGAACATATCGGCTGCAAACGCCTTTCTCAAGACCCTTGAAGAGCCGCCCGGAGAAAGCGTAATAATTCTCGTATCATCACGCCCCGAGGTCCTTCCAGGCACGATCCGGTCACGGTGTGCCCGGATCAATTTTTCTCCGCTCTCGCTGGAATCGTGCGTCCGGGTGCTTGGGGAGAAGATTCAGGGCGATCACCCTGCGCTCAGCGCGAGGCTTTCAATGGGCAGGCCGGGATTCGCCCTCTCTGCCGGCCTGCTTGAGGAAAGGACGTGGTTCCTAGATCTCTTCCGCAGCATGCTGGAAGGCGAAAAAGACGCATGGGCATCCCGTGAAGATATGGACCGGTGGTTTGGGCAGATGCTTGCCTTGCTGAGGGACATGGCGGTATTGAAGGTGACGGCCGAACCTTCTCTGCTGCTGAACATCGACCTCGGCGATTATGTGGCAAAGTTAAGCACGGATACGGACCTAAAAGTTATAATAGAGGTGTATAATGAGTTGAACCGCGTCAAGAACCAGCTTAGGTTCAATCTGAACAAGTCCGTGACGTGGAATTATGCCTCTTCATTACTCAGAAAGGAATTTGCTGTTTGAAATGCCCGGTGTGGTCGGAATACGATTTAAGAGCTGCGGCAAGATATATGATTTCGAGTCTGACGGATTTGATGTCCGCCGGGGAGACCGGGTCGTAGTAGAATCCGAGTTCGGACTCAGTATAGGCACTGTGGTGGTCGGTCCTGCTGAAATCGAACCGCAGGCGCGGGAACTGAAAAAAGTACTCCGTGTCGCGGGCGAGGATGATTTCAGGCAGAAAGAGGCCAATGAGGAGTTTGAGGGAGAAGCGAGAAACTTCTGCCTTGAACGGATCATGGCGCGGGGCCTGCCCATGAAACTGGTCTGTTCGGAAGTGACCCTGGACAGAAAAAGGATAGTTTTCTTTTTTACAGCGGACGGGAGGATCGATTTCAGGGAACTGGTCAAGGACCTGGCGGCGAAGTTCAAGACCAGAATCGAGATGCGCCAGATCGGCGTGCGCGACAAGGCAAAACTGGTAGGCGGTCTGGGCCTCTGCGGCAAAGAACTCTGCTGCAGGCTCTTTCTCACCTCCTTCGAGCCGATTTCCATAAAGATGGCGAAACAGCAGGACCTCACGCTCAACACCGGCAAGCTCTCCGGCATCTGCGGCAGACTGATGTGCTGTCTGGGTTATGAATACTCGGAAGAGGCCGGTAACCGCAGACGCGAAGAAAAGCGGGTACCCGAGGAGAGAAAGGCGCCGGAGGTCGCAGCCGAAAACAGCGCCCTTCCGGAAGCAATTTGCAGCTCCGCTGAACCGAACCCGCCTCAGGCTGTCGTTGAGGAGACACCCCAAAAACAGGAGGGCCGTAAGAAAGGCAGAAAAAGAAGAAGGAGATACAGGAAGAAAGTCCACAAGAATGAATAAGAAATTTTATGTAACTACGCCCATATATTACGTAAACGACATTCCTCACATCGGACACGCTTATACGACCATAGCCGCCGACATACTCGCAAGGCATAACAGGCTGCTGGGCCGCGATGTGTTTTTTCTGACCGGGACGGATGAACACGGCCAGAAGGTAGAAAAGGCGGCGAAAGAGAATGGCCGGTCGCCGAAAGAGCATGCCGACCTGATGGTAAGTAACTTTCAGAAGCTCTGGACAGCCCTCGATATATCCAATGACGCATTTATCCGTACCACCGACGAAGCCCACATCAAGACTGTGCAAGGCCTGCTTCAGATGCTGTGGGACAAGGGGGAAATCGAAAGAAGGGAATATTCCGGGTGGTATTGCACCCCCGATGAACGCTTCTGGACCGAGAAGGACCTCGTTGAAGGCAATTGTCCTGACTGCGGACGCCCCGTCGAGCAGATAAGGGAAGAAAATTATTTCTTCCTCATGTCGAAATATCAGGAAGAACTAATCAACTACATAGAAAAGAACGATCACTATATACTTCCGGAGACGCGCAGGAACGAGGTACTTGGGTTTCTCAGAAACAATACCCTCGGCGACCTGTGCATCTCGCGTCCGAAACAGAGGCTCTCCTGGGGGATTCCCCTCCCGTTCGATGACAACTTCGTTACCTATGTCTGGTTCGACGCCCTCGTGAATTATTTTTCGGCAACAAGATATCTCGCGCCCGGCGCAGGGAAGGCCGGCGAAGGCGACTTCTGGTGGCCGGCCGACCACCACCTCGTCGGCAAAGATATCCTTACCACTCACGCCGTGTACTGGTCCACTATGCTGATGGCGCTTAATTTCCCCCTGCCGAAAAATATCTTTGCGCACGGCTGGTGGACAATCGGGGGGAAGAAGATGTCGAAGTCGCTGGGCAACGTCGTTGACCCTAACGCCGTCGTCGCCAGTTATGGTGCGGACGCATTCAGGTACTTTCTCTTCAGAGAAGTCCCTTTTGGCCACGATGGAGATTTTTCGGAAGAGGCCCTGGTCAACAGGATAAACACCGACCTCGCCAATGATCTCGGCAATCTCCTTTCCCGTTTCCTTACTATGGCTGAAAAGTATTACGACGGCAGAATCCCTTTGCCTTTTGGGACCGATACAACGGCTACGAATGATCTTGCCCGGACATGTATCGGTGAAACAGGGCACATTGTTGATGAAGATAATTATCCCTATTGGTCTCATCTTCGTTTTAATGTAATCCTCGACCACATATGGGCGATCATCGGAGCTGCCAACAACTTTATTGCATCACAAGAACCATGGAAGCTGGCAAAAACAAACCCGGAATGGCTCGAAACCGTCATGTTCAGCCTGTGGAATGCTCTCCGGCTTAGCGCCGTTTTTCTTTCACAGTTCATGCCGGAAACGGCCGAGAAGATATGGAAGCAGATAGGCTGCAAGAAGACGATACTTGAGGAGACCGACGAAAGTCGCCCCCGCTCCGCCAACCAGGTATACCCTGATATTTTCAGATGGGAGTGGCGGCCCGACTACGAGATAAAAGTCTCCAGGGGCAGGCAGCTCTTCCCGAGAATAGACAAGAAGAAGGAAGAAAAGGCGGAACCGGAGAAGAAGCCCGCTCTTCAAAATGCCGGGGCAGAGAACGTGATCTCCATAGAGGACTTCATGAAAATCCGGCTGAAGATCGGCAGGGTAATCAGTGCCGAAAGGATAAAGAAGTCCGAAAAACTGATAAAGATGCAGGTAGACACCGGGGAGACGAGACAGATCGTGGCGGGCATCGGCAAGACATACTCCCCCGAAGATCTCATCGGTAAGAAGATAGTAGTTGTAGCAAACCTTCAGACGGCAAAGCTCATGGGCGTCGAATCAAACGGCATGCTCCTCGCCGCCACCTCTTCGGAGGGAATACCTGTCATACTCGTTCCGGAAAAGGACGTCGACGAGGGTTCGCGGATCAAATAGAGGTCGGGAACTGTTTGGCATGAGTGTAATCGACTTTATGGAGAAGCATCAGTTGACGGTAGCGATCCGCACTGATACCCCGGAGGAGGCGTACGGAGCTGCAGCAGCCTGCATAAAAGGCGGAATAAAGCTGGTCGAGATTACCTTCAGCGTGCCTGAGGCGTTCGAAGTGATAAAAAAGATAAGCGACGCCGAGGGTGTAGCAGTGGGAGCGGGCACTGTTCTGACCGTTGCGGACGCAAAGAAGGCCCTCGGCGCGGGCGCTTCATACATCGTAAGCCCCAACCTCGACGAAGAAATAGTCAAATTCACGAAAAGGGAGGGGGCCGTCTCCGTCCCGGGGGCATGCACCCCCACGGAGATATACAGGGCTTACATGGCGGGGGCCGACATCATAAAGCTGTTCCCGTTCGTAGAAATAGGAGGTCTTGACTTCCTGAAGGCGATAAGGGGACCTTTCCCTTTCATAAAGTACATGCTTTGCGGAGGAGCGACCATGGAAAACATTTCCGCTTACGTTGCCGCAAAGGCAGCCGGGATACTTGTCGGATCGGCCATAATCAGGCGCGAACTGGTAAAGAGGCAGGACTGGCCGGCAATCACGGAACTCTCTCGCGCCTTCGCAGAGAAAGTTGAAGAGGGGCTCTCGGGCCGGGGGTAGGGCTTCACAGACGTCGGCCGACTCGGATATAATATCATCTCCCTTTCCATAATTCTCGTGAGAAAGGAATGAATTTTGGAGGTAAAGGCAAATGTTTCGTCCACAGATAAAAGTCCTTGACTGTACCGTGCGTGACGGCGGTCTCATCAACAAGTGGCAGTTCAGCGATGACTTCGTGAGAAAAGTCTTCCTGGCACTTTCGAAGGCCGGCGTGGATTACATGGAGATCGGATACAAATCGTCGGAGAAGTATTTTTCCCGGCAGGAAAACGGCGCATGGAAATTCTGTGCCGAGGAGGATCTCAGGAAGATAGTCGGCGATGACGACCGAAGCCTTAAACTTTCGGCAATGGCGGACGTAGGGCGAATCGACCACGATGACATCCCGCACAAGCGCGACAGCGTGCTGGATATGATCAGGGTGGCCTGCTACGTAAAAGAGGTGGACAAGGCGATAAGTCTCGCACACGACTGCATCGATAAGGGTTACGAGACAACCATCAATCTCATGGCCGTTTCAAAGGTCCTGGAGAGGGACCTGGATGAGGCCCTTGACGACCTGTCCAAGAGCGATGTCCCCGCCGTTTATATAGTAGACAGTTTCGGTGCCATGTATTCAGAGCAGATCCATTCCCTCGCAAAGAAATACTTCGAGGCTTTACCGGGGAAGGACCTGGGAATACATACCCATAACAACCAGCAACTGGCATTTGCAAATACCATAGAGGCGATCATCGCCGGAGTAAACCGGATAGATGCAACGCTCTACGGCATGGGAAGGGGGGCGGGGAACTGCCCGCTCGAACTGCTCCTTGCCTTCCTCAAAAACCCGAAATTTGACATCAGGCCTGTTTTTGAGGTCATACAGGACACATTGATCCCGCTCAAGGCGGAGGTAGAGTGGGGCTATCATATCCCATATATGATCACGGGGATACTTAACGAGCACCCCAGAAGCGGCATGAAGGCGATGGCGGCTGAAGAAATGCCCGACCTCAGGCAGTTCTACGAAAGTCTCAGGGACGAGTCAGAGTTGGATTAGAGGGATTCGAGCATCTCCCTGACCCGCTGACTTACGAGCCTGCCGTCGGCCTTTCCCTTCACTCTGGGCATGAGGACCTTCATGAGTCTTCCTGTCTCTTTCACGCTTGTTACTCCCGTCTCTTCGATTGCGGCCCTTATAACGGTGTCCAGTTCCTCGGGCGTCAACTGCCTCGGCAGATACCTCTGGATAATCTCTACTTCCCTGCTTTCCTTGTCGGCAAGGTCCTTTCTGTTTGCACTGAGATATTGCTCAACGGACTCTCTTCTCTGCTTGACCATGGTGGAAAGCACGCCGATAATATCTTCCTCGCCCAGGTTCCTGCCGCTGCCCCTCAGGGATATCTCCACGTTCTTGACGGCCGACTTGATCATCCTGATAACCGATATAACAAGGTCCCGCTCCTCACCATGGCTCTTCATGGCCTCCGCCAGATCCCTTGTAATTTTCTCCATAAAATCCATATCATTTCCTCCCTGCTCTTCCATATTCAGGCCTCCTCATCTCCCTTGCCCAGTCTTTCGATGTATTCTTCCCATTCTATGGGCAGCATGTGTTTCTTCCTGTTGTTGCACTCCTTGCAAGCTGCTACGACATTGCCTTTAGTGGACTTCCCACCCCTGATCAACGGGACGATATGGTCCATCGTAAGCTCTTTCGGGGGGAACCTCCTCTTGCAGAAATAACAGACCCCATCGGCACGCTTCCTCTTCCACCACTGCGATTTCCTCAGCTCCCGCGCCCTGGCGCGCTCCCTCTTTACTTCCTCTTCACTTATCCCGCTCACAAAATAATCCATGCAGTAACCACCCCCGGCGAAGCCGAAAACAAAACATTTTTACCGCAGAGAAGCAAAGTTTGCAGAGGTACGGTTCATTCCCGGCCCGTCTCCGCCCAGACGACCGCCATGTTCCGCCCGCCGTCCTTGGCGCTGTAGAGTGCCTGGTCCGCCTTCTCGATCAGTTCCTCCTTGCTCCCCGCATCGTCCGGCGACGTCGCTATCCCTATGCTGATCGTCACCTTGAGGGACTTGCCATCAGCTGTGAATGTCTTCGCCATGACCGCCTTGCGCAGCCTCTCGGCTATCTTCCGTGCCCCCGCGGCGTCAGTCCCGGGAAGGATAACGGCAAATTCCTCGCCGCCGTACCTGGCCGGTATGTCGATGTCGCGGATCGTCTCCCTTATGACCCCCGAGACCCCCTTTAATACAAGATCACCGGCGGGATGACCGCAGGTGTCATTAACCTTCTTGAAATGGTCGATATCCGTCAGGAGAAGAGAAAGCGGACCTGACAGGCGGTTCAGTCTTTTAAACTCCCCCGTCAGCTTTTCCTGGAAAACTCTGTGGTTTAGAAGTCCCGTAAGACCGTCCGTGGTCGCCATCTTCTCGATTTCAGAGTGAAGATTCGCATTTGCGATCGCTGTCGACGCGTGGTTGCACATTACCTTCAGAAGGTCGATCTGCAGGGTGTCGAGAAAGCCCTTCTTGTCTGAAAGCAGTACAAGGAGTCCCGATGAATTCTTCTCGTAAAACATGGGAACAGCGAAGAGTGAACGGACCTCCCCCGTCTTGAACGGCATGAGAGGGACCCGGCATCCCACGGCGTCGGACAGGTAAACCGCTTCCCTGTTCCGGATAGCCATGCTGATGAAGGTACCCTTCAGGTCCAGCGTACCCCGGGCCCCAATCCCCCTTTCGCCGCACATCAGCCTGAATCCGCTTCCTTCCGACACGAAAAAGAACGCCTGTGAAGAGGCAATCTTTTTCGCCCCTTTGCAGAGTTTACCCGCGACTACTTCGGCCTTGAGAGACGAAACCAGATTGGAACTCTCCTCCCTTAGCGTCTTCAGTCCGAACGTGTCGCGTTTTATCAACATATATATCCTTTCCCGTTCAAGTATTCTCGCGACATGCCTTGCAAACATCACAACGGTATTTCTTTCCATCTCACTGAATGCCTGAAACCGCGAACTGTCGACGGTGATAATACCCGCCGCCATCAGTCCATCCATCACAGGGGCGGCAATGACGGAGGTGATCCTGCCGTTTCTGCGGTAGCCAAGTTCAACCTCCCCATCCTTTACCTCGTTGGACGTATAAACCGTTCCGCCACTCATGCACGCCCCGATGACGCCGCCGCCGGTGATGGAGACACTCGCCTTTTTCTCCGTAGAATACCGCAGGGAACAGCCATTTCCGTCCGGAACGAACAGACTGACTGCATCGGCAAGAACGGCCTGTTTAATCGTGAGGAGGATTTCCCCGATCTCCTCGTCCGACTTCAGGATCAACGAGAAATAATGGGACATCAGTTCACCGTCTTCCAGGGACTCCATACCTGTCTCACGCGTTATGTCCTTCGCATGGACCTCGATCTCGTCCAGAGATGCCGTGGCGCGGTCCTTTTCTCTGCGCAGCCTCCCGAGAAAGACCGAAGAAGCCAGGGCGGTCGCCCCGAGAAAACCCCAGAAAGCGATCTCCTCCACAGGATGGGCACCGGTAATGAATGCGCGAAGTTCCAGAAAGGGCAGGAGAAGAGACAATGTAAGAACAGTAGGCAAACTATAAACGGCAGTGGCCAGCACCATGCCCGGGAAATATGCCGGCTTAAGCCATGAGAGCCCCCCGGCGTTCATCAGTCCGGTGGCAACCACCGCCAGAGAAAAAAGGAACTCCACGGCAAACTCCTTCCTTTTTCCCATGATATGGAGGACGGCATAGATTGCAGCAGTCAATGCACTGAATGAAAACCAGAGTGTCGGTCTCGTGAGGGGAAAATCAGTGAGCAGCCCGAGCCATGACAACACCAGTAAAAGGAGAGGTATGCTCCTTCTTAACCAGTAGCCCTGCCCTTTTTGATCTCCTCTTCCCTGAAATATTTCTTGTATAGGACTTCCCATTCGGGGCTGCCTTCAATCAGCTTCTTCGAAAGCGACTGGAGTTTCTTCCGCACGATCTGATCGATCTCTTCCCCCAGCTTGAGCTCGGATGCAACGGTGCGTTTTATCTCGCGCCTGACCGCGGCCTCATCTTCAACGGGCTCCACCAGGCCTTGAGAGATAAGGTTCTTGAGGAGAACATGGCTGAGATGGGAAATCTTGTCATCGGAGAGCATCATAAGACGAGGTTTCTCTCCCTGACAAGTTTCTGCTTCGTCAACTCAAAGAGCTTCCTGTAGTCCATCCGGCCCCGCTCGATATCCGTCGCGTGTTTCTGGAGGATCTCCCTCACCTCGTCGTTCAGCCGGTCTTCCACCGAGAGTTCCCCCGTAATGATCTCCTCCGTCTTCGCGGCAAACTTCTCCATCGGGACCGCCGGTATGAGAAGGCCCTTTGAGACAAGGTTGTCCGCTATCCGTCTTGAAAGCAGCGGGACCCACGACCGGGGGATTCTCACGCTACTTCTCTACAAAGGAAAGCAGGGCGATGTTCCGTGCCCTCATGATCGCTTCGCTCAACTCCCTCTGGTGCTTCGCACAGGTTCCGGTCATTCTACGCGAAAAAATCTTTCCTCTTTCCGTTATATAGCCCCTGAGAAGCCTGATGTCCTTGTAGTCTATAAATTCCGTCTTTTCCGAGCAGAACTTACAGAACTTTCTTCTCTGAAACCTCTTCTGCTGATATGCCATCTTAGCTCCTTTCGATATATCTCTTTGTCTTCAATCCTGACATTATTTTACAGTTTCACATCCGGACAGCTGCAGCACCGCTAAAACGGCTCCAGGTCCGTAGTTTCATCGGGCGGCGGGAACTCCCCTTCGCCCTGACCGGTACTCCCCTGTCCTCCCCCCCTGCGGGGAGAGAGAAACTTGACAGCCTGGGCAACGACCTCGAATTTGCTCCTCTGCTGGCCTTCCGATTCCCATCTCCTCTCCTGCAGTCTTCCCTCCACAAGGGCCGAACTTCCCTTGTTCAGGTACTGGCTGCAGGACTCGGCCTGTCTTCCGAAGACGACTATATCGATAAAAGTCGTTTCCTTCTTCATGTCGTCGCCCTGCTTGTACTGGTAATTTACCGCAAGCCTGAAGCTCGCCACCGGAGTACCCTGGGGCGTGTATCTCAGTTCGGGGTCCTTCGTAAGGTTGCCTATCAGAATTATCTTGTTGTACATTTACCCCTCGCTTTTCTGCTGTTCAGCCTCCGCAGCCTGCATTTTCTCGAAATGCCTGACCTGTTTCGGCCCCATCTTTATCACCATATATTTGATGACCGGGTCGAACACCTTGTAAAACTCCTCGAGCTTCTTGATGGTTTCCGGCGGCGTCCTGTATATCAGGAGGACATACATCCCCTTGTTCTGCTTCTTGATCTCGTAAGCCAGCTTTCTCCTCCCCCACAAGTCGCTTCTGACCACCTCGCCTCCCGAGTTAGTGACAACGTCCCGGATCCTGGAGAGTGATGAATTGATTTCGTCGTCTGAGAGAGACGCGTTAAGGATGACAAAGTTTTCGTAGATATTCATTACAATACCTCCTCATGGATTTTTCCCCGCCCTGACGGGGATTAAAGCCCTTCCACCGGGAAGAGCAAGGGGTCTTAATTTATACCACAGGCGCAGAACTTCCGTCAACCGGAGTTGCCGCAGGAAGACCCTTTTTGTCGTTTCCGACCGTTTTGATTTATAATTATTGATGCGACAACCCGTTCCCGGTGGAATAAAAGAGAAGCTCCTTTCAGGCAGGCGTCTTTCGCGGAATGACGCGATCCGCCTCTTTGAGACCGAAGACATCTTTTCGCTCGGGAAACTCGCCGCACTCGTCGCCGGGGAAAAAAACGGCAAGAAGGCCTATTTTATAAGGAACCGGCATATCAATCCGACGAACCTCTGCGTCAATCGATGCCGTTTTTGCGCCTTCAGCAGGTCCGGGGGGCAGGATGGGGCCTTCGAACTGACGACTGAAGAGATCATGCAAAAACTGAAGGTCCGGTTGTCGAAGGAACGTCTGTCTGAGGTCCATATTGTCGGAGGGCTTCATCCGGACAGGCCCTTTGAATATTATCTCGAAATGGTCTCGTCCATAAAGAAACGTTATCCAGGTCTCCATATCAAGGCATTTACGGCCGTTGAAGTCGACTACATGTCCAGGATAAGCGGCCTTGGCCTCGCCGAAACCCTTTCCAGGCTGAAAGAAAGCGGCGTCGGATCGATGCCCGGCGGAGGGGCCGAGATATTCGATCCTGAAATAAGGAACAGACTCTGCCCGGAAAAGATATCGGGAGAGCGTTGGTTGAAGGTCATGGAGACGGCCCACAGGGCAGGCATCAGAACGAATGCGACCATGCTCTACGGACACATTGAAGATTACCGCCACCGTGTCGACCACCTCATCAAGCTGAGAAACCTGCAGGACAGAACGGGGGGGTTCCAGGCATTCATCCCCCTTGCATACCACCCCAGGAATACCGCAATAAAAGGGAAATACACGTCGGGCATCGATGATCTTAAGATGATCGCGGTGAGCCGGCTTGTCCTCGATAATTTCGATCATATCAAGGCATATTGGATCATGCTTGGGGAAAAGATATCGCAACTGGCCCTCACGTTCGGGGCAGACGATATCGACGGGACGATCATCGAGGAAAAGATCACCCACTCGGCCGGGGCGCTTACCGGCGAGGCCCTGTCCCTCCTCAAAAAGGCCGACCTTCTTGAAGTGGGGACGACTGCCGATAACATGAGGAAGGCCCTTCACCCGGAAGGGATCGTCACCTTCGTCGTCGACAGGAACATCAATTACACGAATGTCTGCATCAATAAATGCACCTTTTGCGCCTTCTGGAGGGACGCCGGCGCACCCGATGCGTATCTGCTCGACAGGGATACGCTCTTTGACAAGATCGAGGAGACGATAAACCTCGGCGGCACCCAGATCCTTCTTCAAGGGGGGCTGCACCCCGATCTGGACGTCGACTACTACTGTTCACTCCTCCGGTCAATCAAGAAAAGGTTCCCCGTCAATATCCACGGATTTTCGCCTCCCGAGATATGCTATATAGCCGATTCGACGGACCTCACCATACGGGAAACGCTTCGTATCCTTCTTGACGCCGGGCTGGACTCCATCCCGGGGGGCGGCGCGGAGATACTCTCCGACAGGGTAAGAGAGGTCCTGAGCCCGAGGAAGATCCTGTCATCGCGCTGGCTGGAGGTCATGGAGGCGGCTCACATGCTCGGGATGCGGACCACGGCAACCATGATGTTCGGCAGTATCGAAAGACCCGAGGACATACTCCTTCATCTCGATTCGATCCGTGAACTTCAGGACAGGACGGGTGGATTCACCGCCTTTATTCCCTGGTCTTTTCAGCCCGGCAACACTGAACTGCAGCGGAAGCTAAGAGGCGGAAGGAAGAATGCAGAATTGAAGGGAAGAAGAAACTCCTCACGGCTCGCTCCTCACTCCTTACCCGGTATTTATCCGGCCACGGCGGTTGAATACCTTAAGGTCCTTGCCCTGTCGAGACTTTACCTCGACAACATAGACAATATCCAGGCATCGTGGGTAACACAGGGGCTGAAGCTTGCGCAGGTTGCGCTGCGATTCGGCGCCAATGATTTCGGCTCAACCATGATCGAGGAGAATGTCGTGGCCGCAGCGGGTGTCAGTTACCGGCTGTCCAAAGAGGACATCATTGATGCGATCAGGTCTGCGGGCTTCACGCCTGCCCAGAGGGATACATATTACAACTTGATAACCAAATATTAGGAGGCCGTCATGTCCGATTCAGAAACTGCATACGATGTCATTGTCATAGGAGGTGGACCTGCAGGCCTCTCCGCCGCCCAGTATGCCTCCCGGGCCGGACTTAAGACGGTGATCATTGACAAGTCCGCCTCTGCCGGGGCGCTTGCCTATGCAAGTGTGATAGAAAACTATCCTGGCCTTACGAGCCCGATCCCGGGGAAGGATCTCCTCGACATCTTCAGGAACCAGGCCCTTGGCTTCGGCGCCGAGTATAAAGAGGCCCAGGTCGTGGGCGTGATGTTCGACGGCGAGATCAAGGAAGTGTTCACCATGGACACGAGCTACAAGGGGAAGTCGGTCATACTGGCAACGGGATCGATGGGCAGAAAACCTACAATCAAGGGCGAGGCCGAGTTTCTCGGCAAGGGAGTGAGTTACTGCGCTGTCTGCGATGCGGCGTTCTACAAAGGGAAGACAGTCTGTGTGATAGGCAACTCCGAAGAGGCGATAAAGGAGGCCGGGTACCTGACCCGCTTCGCCGAAACTGTCTATCTGATCTCGCCCACGCCGAAACTGAAGGTTGAGAGCCATCCGGCCCTTGCTTCGGCGAACCTGAAGGTAATACCCGGCAGTTCCGTAGCTGAAATACAGGGCAATGAAACAGTGGAAAAAATACGCATCATCAATTCCAAAAAGGAAGAGACTGAAATCCCCCTTGAGGGTGTCTTCGTATACCTCCACGGCAGCAAGCCGATCGTAGACTTTCTTTACGGCCACGTCGACCTCACGGAAGACGAGTGCATCGAGAGCAACAGGATGATGGAGACCCCCGTGCCGGGCGTGTTCGCCGCCGGAGACGTCACCTGCACCGAAGTGCGACAGATAGTGACAGCCGTGGCAAACGGCTGTGTCGCCGCACTTTCAGCCGAGAAGTACGTGCGCCACAGGACCAGACGCAAGTCCGACTGGGGGAAATAGGCCATCGATCACGAGGATGGTGCGAGAGAGGGGAGTCGAACCCCTACGGTTGCCCACTGGATCCTAAGTCCAGCGCGTCTGCCAGTTCCGCCACTCTCGCGTGATTGATTTTAAAGGAACTTTCCCTCTTTGCGCAATCTCTTACATCGAAGGTGCTTGAGCAATACAAATAATTCTTGACATCCGGCTGCAATAGGACTATAAGTTAATTAAAGGCTGGTCACACCAAGTGGTGGTTTTGCTCTTCTCAGACCGGTAACACAGGTTAGGACTGACGGACGTAAAGCCCTGTTTTAACGAAGTTCGGGCAAAGTGTCACAAGATGTTCAAACCGCCGGAATGAGAAGAAGCAAACACCACTTTTTTTATTGCCCGATTTTTGAATTAAGCCCGGCTTTATCTTAAGCAATAATGCCTGCCCGCTTTATTCGTGAATGAACGGCGGATGCTCATTTGATCAACAGGGGCATATCGATATCAGTGACAAGTGCCATAATCCTCAGGGTAATTTCAGATTACAGCCTATTGTTTCCTGCCTCCGAATACCACGAAGATGCCATTCTTGAAGTAACAGTCCACATCCACAAACCCGGCGGATTCCAATGCCCTCAACTGGTCACCCAGCGTGTCCGGCTTATTCATGCTGGAGGGGTCCTTATAGCGTGTAATAAGGTCTTCAGGCGCTTCGTCCGTGACATCGTATCGGTCCATCATGTTTACGAGCCAATCTTTCCAGATGACAAAATACCACTCTTCAAGTTCTTCGGAGGGTGCAAGTACGGCATCGACATCGACAAACCGGCCTCCCGGTTTCAAACATGACTCCACCAGTTTAAACAGGGAGGCCTTTTCCTTCATTTCAAGGTGGTGGATCGCCATGGAAGAGACGCAAAAGTCATAGGTCTCCAGACTAACCTTGCCGCCAAGCAGGTCCTGGAAAGTTGCCTGAATAAAAGTAGCGTTCGGGTATCCCCTTAGTCTTTCTTCTGCCTTGCGAATCATGGCTTCACCGCCGTCAAGCAGTGTTGCCGATATCTCCTTGTTTAGTTTAAGCAGCTGCTCTGTCAGGACACCGTCCCCGCAGCCCAGATCCAGCAGCCTGATGTCCTTCCTGCCCCGGAGAAAATGGGAGAGCAGAGACGAGACAAACCAGAACATTTTCCTGCGCTCAACGATATAGATATCGGCTTTATCCAGATAGTTTTCAGCAAATCTGTTTTCCGCCCATGCCGATTCATTGAAATCACTCACGATATTCCTCCTGTCCACGATATGTTTTTTCCACAGGCTATCTCATCCTTACGGTTGCACAAATCTTACAAGAAGAAAGGGAAGTGCGTAGTTCAGTGATATCCGACCGAACCATGTCGCTGGCTATTTCAACAATGATATAGTAATGCCGACCAGGCATACTTGAAAATAAAGGATTATGATTGGCAATGGACTTTTCAATAAAGTCAACAACATTCTCATTTTTATTGATGCCCCTGTCATACTCATGTATGATGCGGGCTTCGCCATAGTTCGGCATCAGCGACATTCGGGGAAGCTGACAAAATGTTTCGGGAGTCTTGATTCCGGCGGTCTTTTCCTCTGGCTTTCTCACCGTAAAACTCAGTGATCTTCTTCTTTCAGGTAGTCGCCAAGAATAGTCCTGCTGTGCTCGTCATCGTGACAGTAGACGCAGAGATTCTCCCAATTGGAACCGTCAGGCGGGTTATTCATGTGGTTTCCGTCTTTGTGATGGACGGTCAGGAGGTGACGGTCCTTGTACCCGAATTCTCTTCCGCACTTGGCGCATATGAGCCCGTGAATCCGGAGCGATTGCTCCCGGTAATCTTCCGATACTCTGCCTGCCCGCTTCAGTTCTCTTATAATGTCCTCTACAGGTTTCCCGCTGTCTTTCTTCCTGACCGTGTCCTTTGTCCTCCTTTCAGACGTCAAGTACCGAAACATTTAGGATCCGCCGCCAAAGGGTAAGCTCCACTGCTGCAGCTATCCGGCTAATGAGTTCTTTTCAGAAATTACTTCCCGAAGAACCTGGTTCAGTCTCGACAACCTGTAGGGCTTGGCCAGCACACCCCTGAAGCCGTACTGCCTGAAGTCGGACATGATAGGATCGTCTGAATAACCGCTGGAAACTATTGCCCTGGCTTCCGGATCAATTTCAAGCAGTTTCCCCACAGCCTCCTTGCCCCCCATGCCCTTCGAAACCACAAGGTCCACGATAACGGCATCAAAAGGATGCCCCTGGAGCATTGCACTCCGGTATATGTCGAGCATCTCGGACCCCTCCCTGGCGAAAGTCGACTCGCAGCCGCACTGAAGCAGCATCCTGTCAAGGACGGTCCTGACTATCTCTTCGTCATCCATTATAAGGATTCGCTTCCTGGCAGAGAAAAGGTTCTTCCCCCCATCATCAGGAACCTTTGCTTTACCGCGGGCAGCCGGAAGGTAGATATGGAAGATCGCCCCTGGACCGGGCTTCGATTCCACCGTGATACACCCGCCGTGGTTCCTGACGATAGAAAAGGAGCCGGTGAGACCCAGCCCGCTGCTCCTGTCCTTCGTTGTGAAGAATGGATCGAAGATCTTTTCGATATTGGAATCGTCTATCCCGGGCCCCTCATCCTCGATCGACAGTCTGACATAATCCCCTTCCTTCAAGGACAAAGGAGACGCGGGCGCCACCGGAATGTTCTCCGCACTTATCCTGATCCTGCCCTCCCCATGCATGGCCTGCCGCGCGTTTGTAACCAGGTTGTTTACGGCCTGACGGATCTGCCCTTCGTCCACCTCAACGGCATGGAGGTCATCGGGGAGAAAAAATTCATACCTTGTCCCGGTGTTGTCCTTTCCTCGACCGAGCATATCTATGATGATCTCCCTCAATGATAC
>JARRRD010000018.1:0-28371 GCA_037381085.1 Candidatus Sulfobium sp. | reverse complement strand
CTCTTCACGTGACACTTTTGTTACAACCCTGCGATAGACTAGAGATAAGGGATAGGAGTGAAAACGGGAGATGAAGAAACACATTCTGATCATAGAAGACAACCGGGATCTCGCCCGTCTCATCGAAGTGCATCTTCGGGATCTTTCCTATATGGTAGAGGTAGCCGGCGACGGCGTCTCCGGCCTCGCCAGGGCAGAAGCAGACCGCTTCGACCTGATAATCCTTGATCTCATGCTGCCCGGACTTGACGGGGTCGAGATCTGCAGACGGCTCCGTGCAAAGCACTCCTATGTCCCCGTCCTGATGCTCACATCAAGGTCCTCGGAAGTCGACAGGGTGCTTGGGCTGGAGATAGGCGCCGACGACTATGTAACAAAACCGTTCAGCATCGCGGAGTTCATCGCTCGCGTAAAAGCAATGTTACGCCGGGTTGAACTGCTTGGCGGGGCACAGGAGACTTCGGATGAACCTGTCATCGGCATGGGTGAACTTGAGATAGATCCCGGGAGACGCGTTGTCCTTCGCAGGGGTAGTCCGGTGGACCTTACGGCAAAGGAGTTCGATCTTCTTCTCTTTTTCGCCCGCAACAAGGGCAGGGTGTTCACCCGCGCTCAATTGCTCGATGCTGTCTGGGGATACTCTCACGACGGGTATGAGCACACGGTCAACTCCCATATCAACAGGCTGCGCGCCAAGATCGAAGATAATCCCGCCCGCCCGGATTATATACTTACGGTATGGGGTGTGGGATACAAGTTCTGTGAGACGGCAAAGGCAGGAACCTGAAAAGTGTTTTCCTCTCTCTATTCAAGGCTCGCCGCCGTCCTCCTGGCGCTTTTTGTACTTGTCGGCTCCGCCTTTGTCGCAATCGGCGTCTACATGAGCGGGATGTACCAGGAAGAGGTGACCCAGAAACTCAACCGGGACATAGCAAGACACATCGTATCGCAGAAGATCGTTGTCGGAAAAAACGGTATCGACCGCAAGTCGCTGAAGGATGTCTTTGACATGCTCATGGTAGTGAATCCGGGCATTGAGATTTACCTTCTGGACCCGGAAGGGGTCATCCTTGCCTTCTCTGCCGAGCCGGGCAAGATAAAGACAAGAAGTGTTGATGTTGAGCCGATAAGGCGTTTTCTTTCCGGACGGGAGAACCTCCCCATTCTGGGCGTGAACCCGAGGGAGCCGGGCAGCAGAAAGATCTTTTCCGCAGCCCGCATCCCCGAGAATGGAAAGCTGGAAGGTTATCTCTATGTCATTCTCGGGGGAGAGGTCTACGATACGGTCATGCAGAAACTTCAAGGCAGCTACATCATAAGGCTCGGCCTCTGGGGCGTTCTGGCCAGTCTGACAGTGGCGGTACTGGCGGGGTTGATTGTGTTCGGCTGCCTCACCCGCAGACTTCGCCGGCTCGCCATAGCGATGGGAGCTTACAGGGAAGGGATCCCTCTCATCGACCTCGACCTTCCGTCATCCGAAGAAGTTGCCGGCGATGAAATCGACATGCTCATCTCCACATTCAGGGAAATGGCCCGAAGAATCGAAACACAGGTAGAATCGATGAAAAAGTCCGATGCGATGAGGAGAGAACTGGTCGCCAATGTCTCACATGACCTTCGCACTCCCCTCGCAACCCTTCAGGGATATATTGAAACCCTCCTGATGAAGAACGAGACCCTATTGTCCGAGGAACGCCGAAATTACCTTGGTACGGCGTTGAGTCATTGCCGGCGACTGGCAAAGCTGGTCTCTGACCTGTTCGACCTTGCGAAGCTCGAGGCGCAGGATATCCGCCTGCATCCCGAACCGTTCAGCCTGGGAGAACTGGTACAGGACGTGATACAGAAATCCAGGTTGCGGGCCGAGGATAAGAAGATAAACGTCGTCACCAACATAAGCATAGGGGTCCCCTTGGTCTGCGGCGATATCGGCCTGATCGAACGGGTGATTGAAAATCTGATCGACAATGCCCTCCGCTACACCCCTGAGAAAGGGACGGTGAGCGTGGTACTTAGCCCTGAAAAAGAGGTCGTTAATGTTGACGTAAGTGATACGGGCCCCGGCATACCGGAAGATGAGATACCAAGGATATTCGAACGATTTTACCAGCTCGACAAAAGCAGACGGTCCAAAGCGGGGCACTCCGGCCTGGGACTGGCGATCGCGAAGCAGATTATGGAGCTTCATGGCAGCTCCATACAGGTAAAGAGCAGACTGCACATGGGTACAACCTTCTCCTTTTCCCTGCCCGTTCATAAAGCCATTCCGTAATCAGCCATGATGGACCCGGACAGGAAGTCCCTCATCAGCAGTCCTTGCCGTCCGGGGCAGAAATTGTCGGAATGGCCGAAGCATCAGTAAATCCTGATGATATCCAATATTTCGTGACAGAATCGTGAGATTTCCGTCATATACTAAAGAAAATGGAGGCTTAATGAGATCATCAGGTATCGCGGCGATTGTCCTGTCTCTGACCGCAGCCGGGCTGTTTCTCCTCTTACCTGCGGTAAAGGGTGCACAGACATTTTCGAAGAGTGATCAGGCGTCGGTCGTCTTTGGGGTTTCATGATACGACGTGGGCAAGTCAGCCCTGGAAGGGTTGAAAGGGGTCTCAATGGTGACAAAGGGATGGAATGGTTTTATGGAGACCAACAGTGTCATTTACGACAAATCAAAGATCTCCGTGGAAGAAATGGAAAGGGCGCTCAGGAGAGCGGGAACGTATCGCAAGACTTTGACGGGAGAATGAGAAATCGGTCGATCCATGACTTTCTCACATTCCCGCGTTAGAATCAAAGAAGAGGAGGAAGGAATGACCGTAACAATGAGAACACTGTCGTTTTTTGGAATAATATTGTTGCTCGCCGTGGCGCTCTCTGCCACGGCTCAACAGGAAAAGGTTCGGGGAGATAAGAACATAACGTGGACCACTGTCCGGCAAGGTTCCGGGAAGACATGGAGGACATTCGTGAAACCATCGAAGAAGGATCTCAGGCAAAAACTGACCCCCATGCAGTATGAGGTCACGCAGGAGGACGGCACCGAGCCGGCTTTCAATAATGAATACTGGAACAACAAGAGGGAAGGGATTTACGTTGATGCCGTTTCCGGCGAACCCCTTTTCAGTTCCCTGGACAAGTACGACTCAGGGACCGGATGGCCGAGTTTCACAAAGCCGATAGATCCGGGAAATATCGTGGAGAAGGATGACTGGAGCTTCTTCTCTCACAGGACCGAAGTCAGGAGCAGATACGGCGGTTCCCACCTCGGTCATGTTTTCAACGATGGCCCTCCGCCCACGGGGAAGAGATTCTGCATGAACTCGGCTGCCCTGAGATTCATCCCTAAGGAAGACCTCGAAAAGGAAGGTTACGGCGAATACCTGAAGCTTTTCAAGTAGGCGTTCTATTACGTGGAGGATGGGACGGGCGTGGAGGAAGAACCGGTAGATGGCGGCAGAATTCATTATGGTCACGGAAACTGCGTACATGACGTCTGGTGATTTCCTGAAGAAGGAGTTAGTCCCCCTCGGGGTACTTTGCGGAGCCGCGTCCCTCAGAAGTGCGGGACACACCCGCCCTCTTTATGTAAAATTTATGCAGCTGCAAGGCTAATTGCAACGGTTCCGCCGGACCAATTCCGTTTCCCGGCCTTTTTTGCCTAGAGCTGACCGCTGGCAGCTGAGGATTTGACTATTTGACTACCGTTCCCCTAAAGATATAATTGAAATAAACACTTGCTTCTGAGGAGAATGGCACAGAGGAATGTTCGGGAAGCGCATCACCCTTTTTAAACTCCTGGGGTTCGAAGTCCATATTGATGCCAGCTGGCTGATCATCGCCGGCCTCATCGCCTGGTCGCTGGCTGCCGGCCTTTTCCCTTCGATGTACAAAGGCCTTTCGCACGCCACCTACTGGTGGATGGGCATCGCAGGCACGTTCAGCCTCTTCGCCTCCATAGTCTTTCATGAACTCTGTCATTCCCTGGTCGCAAGGAGGTTTGGTCTCCCCATGAAGGGAATAACACTTTTCATCTTCGGCGGGGTAGCTGAGATGGACGAGGAACCCGAAAGTGCAAAAGTTGAGTTTCTGATGGCCATAGCCGGTCCTGCTTCAAGTGTACTTCTCGGATTTATTTTCCTGGCTGTCAACGAACTGGGCGCGGCTGCCGGATGGCCCGTTCCGGTAAACGGCGTTCTTGCATACCTGATGCTCGTCAACTTTCTGCTTGCCGGTTTCAATCTTCTTCCCGCCTTTCCCCTTGACGGGGGCCGGGTGCTCCGTTCGGCCCTTTGGAAGTGGAAGGACAACCTGCGCTGGGCCACGCGCATCGCGTCGCAGATAGGGGCCGGGTTCGGCATCGCCCTCATGATTATCGGCGGGGTAAATGTGCTTTTCTTCAATAACATAATCGGGGGCATATGGTGGGCTCTGATCGGAATGTTCCTGCAGAACGCGTCGAAGGCGTCATACCGGCAGATAATCATCCGCCGGGCTCTTGAGGGGGAAAAAGTACGGGCGCTGATGAAAAGGGAGGTAGTGACGGTACCCTCCGGGATATCGGTCGAAGAACTGGTGGAAGAATATGTGTACAAGTACCATTTCAAGATGTTTCCTGTCGTCGACGACGGAGAACTTGCGGGCTGCGTGACCACGCGACTATTGAAGGAAATTCCGAGGGCAGAGTGGCGGAACCGCACCGTGGGTGAGTTAACCACTCAATGCTCACGCGAGATTGCGGTCACTCCGGACATGGACGTCACGAAGTGCCTTGCGGTTATGAACCGCACGGGCAACAGCAGACTGATAGTAATCGACAAAAGCCGGCTGGTCGGGGTCATCACGCTGAAGGACATACTCGGTTATCTCTCAATGAAAGCGGACCTGGACGCGTACGAAGAATGAGATTGAAAGATGCGGTCTCCGGCATATCTTCTAACTGCCTCCCCTGGCTCCCCACCGTATTGACTATCAATGCAGTCGCACCCCTTACATAAGCTGCTATAATTAGGTTATTATTGCGGGGGAATATGATCACTTACAGGCGGGAAAAGCGAATGGAACAACAAGACATTTCGAAGCTGAAAATAGACAAGGCAAAGGCGGTCATTCAACCGGCAAAGAGAAGGAAATGGACAAAAGGGGCCATCGTTATCTCTCTACTGATCATTGCGTTCGTCCTTTACCTCTTCGGCGTCTTTTCCCCGTCCGTTGGCGTGCGGATTGTCAACGCGACAAAGATGTACCCCGCTCAGACCTTTACCGTGCTGAACGCAAGCGGTTATGTCGTTGCCCAGCGCAAGGCGGCGGTCGCCTCCAAGGTTACCGGCCGCCTTGTTTCCATATCGGTGGTGGTGGGGAGCAGGGTGAAGAAGGGTGAGATCCTTGCCAGGCTCGAAAACAGGGACGTGCTCGCCTCCAGGGCGCAGGCGGAAGCCAACGTGACGGCGGCACGTTATAACCTCGACCAGGCCCGCGCGGAGCTTCATGACGCCAGGCTGAACTATACCCGCAACAAAGAACTGGTAAGAAAAGGGTACGTGGCCCAAACGGACTACGATTCCGCCGAGGCGCGGTACAGGAAAGCGGTCGCCGTCGTCGCAGGGGCCGAGGCAGGGATAAAGGCAAACGAAGCGGCCCTCAGGGCGACAGAGGTGGCTCTGGGATACACGTACATACGGGCCCCTTTCGATGCCGTTGTGCTGACGAAAGACGCCGATGTAGGCGATATAGTGACACCCATAGGCGCTGCGGCGAACGTCCAGGCGGCCGTTGTCACCATAGCGGACATGCATTCCCTTCAGGTCGAAGCCGATGTGTCGGAATCCAATATTGAGCTCATAAAACCGGGGCAACCCTGCGAGATAGAGCTCGACGCCCTCCCCGATTCTCGTTTCCGCGGCGCCGTACATATGATCGTGCCCACCGCCGACCGGTCCAAGGCCACCGTGATGGTCAAGGTCCGTTTCATCGATAAAGACCCCAGAATATTGCCGGAGATGAGCGCGCGCGTGGCCTTTCTTGAACATCCCGTCGGTTCGGAGGAAGAAAAGCCGCTCATAGCCGTCAGTTCGGACGCTCTGATTGCGAGGAAGGGGGCCGAGATTGTCTTCGTCGTTAAAGGCGACACGGCGGTGAAGACCGCTGTAAAGATCGGAAGGCATTTTGACGGCGTGGTCGAGATCCTCGAAGGACTTGGCCCCGGGGAAAAGGTGATAGTCAAGCCTCCGTCCCGGCTTCGGGACGGCGACAGGGTCAAGGTTCTTGAGGGCTGATGGACAACGCCGCACCACCAATCGTTGAAGTGAGAAGTTTGAACAAATCTTACCGCCGGGGAAACGAAGTCGTCCCGGTTCTGGAGGATATTACCTTCGACATCGGGCAAGGTGAATTCCTTGCACTGATGGGGCCGTCGGGGTCTGGCAAAAGCACCCTTCTGAACCTTATTGCAGGAATAGACAAGCCGGACAGCGGTAGCATAGAGATCAGCGGGATCGAAATCACTTCACTTTCCGAAACCGAACTGGCTCAGTGGCGGGCCTCCAACGTCGGGTTTATATTCCAGTTCTATAATCTCATTCCCGTACTCACTGCATTCGAAAACATTGAGCTCCCCCTGCTCCTCACCGGCCTCTCCCGCAGGGAGCGGCGGGAACATGTAGCAACAGCGCTTGAGGTGGTCAATCTCACCGACCGTATGGACCATTACCCGGGACAACTCTCGGGCGGTCAGCAGCAGAGAGTCGCAATAGCCCGGGCTGTCGTCACGGACCCCACCATACTCGTGGCCGACGAGCCCACAGGCGACCTGGACAGGGTTTCTGCAGCAGAAATACTCGACCTGATGGACAGGCTCAATATCGAGTCGGGCAAGACCATCATCATGGTGACCCATGATCCGAAGGCTGCGGAAAAGGCGCATATCATAAGACAGCTCGAAAAAGGCGTCCTGAATGCAGATTCTGAAACTCATCTTTAAGAATGCCTTCCGTCATAAACTTAGGACGGGGCTTACCGTCCTTGGGATCACCATCGCCGTACTGGCCTTCGGACTGTTGCGGACTGTCATAAGCGCATGGTATGCCGGCGTCGAGGCGTCTTCCGCCACCCGCCTGATTACCAGGAATGCGGTCTCCCTCGTATTCTTTCTTCCGATTTCGTACAGGGAAAAAATCCGGCAGGTGCCGGGAGTAACTGAGGTGGGCTACTCGGTCTGGTTCGGCGGGGTTTATATCACCGAGAAGAATTTCTTCCCCAATTTTGCGACGGATGCAAAGACCGCCCTGGATCTCTACCCGGAGTTTGTCCTGCCGGAGAACCAGAAAAAGGCATTTCTGCGCGACAGAAAGGGGGCTGTAGTAGGCGTCAAGACAGCCGATAGGTTCGGTTGGAAGATAGGAGACCCGGTCACGCTCAAAGGCACCATCTTTCCGGGGAACTGGGAATTCATCATTCGGGGAATTTATCACGGGGCACGGAAGAGCACTGATGAGACCCAGTTCTTCTTCCACTGGAATTATCTGAATGAAACGCTGAGGAAAACGGCCCCCTACAGGGCGGACAAGGTCGGATGGTACCTGGTCGGTGTCAAGAGCCCGGACATGGCGGCGGATGTGGCAGTCGCCATCGACAGGCTGTTCAGGAATTCCCTGGCGGAGACCATCACCGAGACCGAAAAGGCGTTTCAGTTAAGCTTCATTTCGATGACCGAGGCGATAGTCATGGTTATACGGCTGGTTTCCTATATCGTAATCGCCATAATAATGGCGGTAATGGCCAACACAATGGCGATGACCGTTCGTGAGCGAATGGGCGAATACTCGATCATGAAAACACTCGGCTTCGGCGGCTTTTACATAGCGGGACTCATATTCGGCGAATCGCTGGTAATAGCCGCTACCGGCTCTGCTCTCGGAATCATTCTCACCTTCCCTGCTGCCGGGATATTCGGCGATTCTCTTAGCCAGTATTTTCCGGTTTTCATCGTGTCCCGCCTTACGATATATATGGACATGGCGGCGGGGCTCATCATTGCCGTCGTTGCGGCGATACTGCCCACCCGGCGCGCAATCAAAGTGAGAATCGCCGAAGGCCTCCGGAGGATAGGATAGTGGCAGTGCCCATTTTCTACAGCTTCCGGAATCTCTGGACGAGAAGACTCACCACTGTTCTGACCGCTGCGGGCATGGCACTCGTCGTCTTTGTATTCGCCTCCGTCCTTATGCTTGCCGAAGGACTCCAGAAAACACTCATAGAGACAGGATCTTACGACAACGTGATAGTCATCAGGAAGGGATCTCAGTCAGAGATGCAGAGCGGCATCGACCGGACGCAGGCTGCGATAGTCGAAACAGAGCCCGGAGTAGCGAACGGAAAAAACGGGAACCCTTTGCTGGCAAGGGAACTGGTGGTAATCATCAACCTCCCGAAGAGGGGCAGCAGCAAGCTTTCAAACATTACCATACGGGGGACAGGAGAACCTTCCCTTGCTTTGCGCCCCCAGGTGAAGCTGCTTGAAGGACGTATGCCGAGACCGGGGTCTTCTGAAATAATAGCGGGACGAAGCGTGGCAGAGAGGTTCAGAGGCGCCGGAATCGGCGAAACGCTGCGCTTCGCCATGCGGGACTGGAGAGTCGTGGGAATTTTCGATGCGGGCAGTACGGCCTACAGTTCAGAAATATGGGGTGATGCCGACCAGCTTATGCAGGCCTTCCGGAGACAGGCATATTCGTCCGTGCTGTTCAGGCTGCGGGACCCCTCGGAGTTCCGGGAAGTCAAGAAGAAGATCGAAAATGATCCCCGATTGACCCTGGAGGCAAAGCGTGAAACAACATACTACAAAGACCAGTCCGAGATGATGGCGAAATTTCTCCGCATCCTGGGAATAACTCTCACCGCCATTTTTTCCCTCGGCGCAATGATAGGCGCCATGATCACGATGTACGCAGCGGTGGCTAACCGCACTGCCGAAATAGGAACGCTGAGGGCGCTCGGGTTCCGGCGAAGAAGTATTCTGGCCGCTTTTCTCGTTGAATCCATTCTCCTGGGACTGGTCGGAGGTCTCACCGGGTTGTTCCTTGCCTCATTCATGCAGTTCATTACCGTTTCGACCGTGAACTGGCAGACCTTTTCGGAACTGGCCTTCTCCTTTACCCTCACATTCCGGATCGCCTGCCGGGCGATAGCTTTTTCTCTTGTCATGGGACTGATAGGCGGCGCGCTGCCGGCCGTCAGGGCCTCGCGTATGAACATAGTGGACGCCCTTCGCACCGGCTAATCTGCACATCCCCTGTCATCGCCTGATCCCCTTTTGCTTATCAAGGATTTTCAGGTTCCTGCGCGCCCCGGCATCATCGGGTTTAAGTCTCAATGCGGTCTGGAATTCTTTGAGGGCCTTATCCATGCGGCCCTGCCTGTAATAAATGGTTCCGAGGTTGTTATGTGTGTCGGCGGAACCGGGGTTAAGCTTCAGGGCGGTCTGATATTCCTTGATGGCCTCTTCAAGATGGCCCCGCAGGCCGTAAACATTGCCGAGCATGTTATGTGCGTCGGCAAAATCAGGGTTTAGTTTTACGGCAGCCTGGAATTCCTTGAGGGCCTTATCCAGGCGGCCCTGCCTGCCGTATATCTTGCCGATGTTGTTATGCACTTCGGCGGAATCGGGATGGAGTTTCAGGGCCGTCCGATATTCTCCCAGGGCATCATCAAGGCGGCCCTGCTTGTAATAGACGTTCCCGAGGCTATTATGCGCCTCGGCAGAATCAGGGTTCAGCTTCAAAAATTCCCTGTATTCCTTGATGGCCTTTTCAAGGCGACCCTTCCTGTAATAGGTGTTACCGAGATCCATATGTTCTTCGGCAGGGTTGCTTTCAGCCTTCGGGGATATACCCTGTTGTTCTTTCGCTGTTTCACCTAGGCGGCCCTGTTTGCGGTAGACGGTCATGAGGTTCCTTCGCGTCCGCACGGCACCCGGATTTAATTTTAGGGCAATCCGATACTCCTTGACTGCGTCATCAAGGCGGTCTTCCATGAAATAGAGGTTCCCGAGATTATTATGTGCCTGGAAATCGTCGGGACTAAGCTTCAAGGCGGTCTGATATGCCCTGAGAGCTTCACCCTTGAGGCCTTTCATGAGGTAGACATTTCCAAGACTGATATGTGCCTCTACATGATCTGGCTTGAGTTTCAGGACCGCCTTATATTCCCCGAGGGCATCATCCATGCGCCCTTCCGCCGCATAGAGATTTCCAAGGTCTATGTGGGCCTCCGTATAGTTTGGATTGAGCTTCAGGGCTGTCTTCAGCTCCCTTAAAGCGTCATCCCTGCGGCCTTGCATAAGGTAGACGTTCCCCAGGCTGGTACGTGCCTCCACGTAGTCCGGTTTAAGCCTCAAGGCGGCAAGCAGCTCTTTTTCCGCTTTTACGAGGTGCCCGTCTTCCATGTAATAATATCCCAGGTTGCTGTGGGGACGGGCCTTCCCGGGACTCTTGCTTACCGTGTCCTCCCACAGGCTCGTTTCACTCTTCCACACGGTGTTCCTAGCATAGGTGATACCTGAAAACGCCAGCAGGATCAGAACAAGGGCCGCTATGAGAACCTTCTCCTTCTGCAGTCTGTCCGCCACAACAAATGCACCTGCCGTTATCCCGATGAAAAGCCCTGCCGAAGGGAGGTAGAAGCGGTGCTCAAATATCACATCCACGATGGGGATGATGCTCGACTCCACCAACAGGGCTATGAAGAACCAGAAGATGCCGAAAGAAATAAGGCGATAATACCGGGCATAGGGCAGAGCGCAGGAGGCAGAGGGATCGGGTTCGCCTATACTTCCAACTTCGTTCTTTGCGCCCGCATTTCTATCTTCACTTTCTGCTTCCTGCCCTGTGCCCTGTGCCCTGTGCCCTGTGCTCTTATAGAGCAGATATGCCCCGAGTCCGAAGACCGCTGCGAGGAACAGGAATGAGAGCAGTACATGTGGTGTGAATAAAGAATGGTAGCGTGGGTAGTTATAATCCAGGTTCTGATTGACGGGAAGAAACATAAGCCTTATATAAGTTGCTATAACGCTCATTTCGGTCATGAGATAGTCCCATCGTGACATGCTGGTCTGGACCCGTGTTTGATGCGTCACATCGGACAGCAACTCGCCGAGAGGCCTGCCGCTGTGCAGAACGCTCAGAGGGATTATCAACAGGGTAAGAAGAACCGGCAGGAGGAAGAGAAGCTTCTTCCCGGGAGAGGTCTTGAAAAAAGTAAACTCGTACAAGACTATCATTATTGGAAGGGTAAATGCTGTTTCCTTCGTCTTCATGGCAAGAACTGCAAAAAGCAGAGAGAGCAGAGCATAAAGCATGGAGGAAAAGACATGCCTGCTCCGAGAGGAATCCTCGCCAGGCTCTTCACCCTCTGCGCCCTGCAATTTCAGCCGTCCCCTTATATACATAAGGATGGAAAGGAGATAAAACAGGGTTGCCAGTGAAGCAAGCCTCTGAACGATATAGGTAACTGCCTCGGTCTGCAAGGGATGTGAGACGAAGAGAAGCGCCGAAAAGAGGGCGATCAGAAAAGGAGGGGGGCCGGTAGCAGAGGCGGACTGTCTCATGGCCGGCGTTTTGAAGGTCAGGAGTACAAGAAAATATACGAGAAAGGCATTGATCAGGTGGATGCCGAGGTTCACCACGTGGTAGCCGATCACCGAGCCTCCCCCGACGTAATAATTCAGGGCAAAAGTCAAATAACCCATGAAACGCCGGGGATTGAAGTCGTAACCTCGCGTGTTCGAAGTAAAGTTTTCGAGGCTTGTTATGACAGGGTTATCGGCAATCTGAGGTGAATCATCCCAGTGGAAAGAACTGTGGAAGGTGTTTGAGTAAACAAGAAAGCCGAGTGCTGCTATCAGGAAAATATGAACAAGCTGTATACGCAGCAGAGATTTGTTACCGGGCTTTCCGGAGGGTGCCGGCTTGTCTTTTCCGACGAAGGCTTTCCCGGCGCCCCCGCTCTTCTTCCCGCGAGACCTTCCCACGAAGTTAATATAGCATAAGACCTTTTTATTTGAATAGCGACACCCCTGCCTTCAACTCTTCACTCATAAACGTCAGACGTCAGGCAGTAATAAAGGGCGGGACAACGATCCCGGGCGGTTTCCCGCCAAAGGGGAATAATTTCTTGCCGATGGTCCTGCGGCGTCTGTATGGCGAAAATAAGGAGCCAGAAGTCTCGGAGGTCTTGCGGGAATGAGAAAGGCGCCTCTGTCCCGCCGGCCCGTTCATAGATGATCCGCGTTAGCCCTGTGACATCTCTTCGGCTGACACTCTCCGGGTCAACGCATCCTTTTTCAGACCCTCGCCTATGATGACCAGCCTGCTGTATTTCACCTCTTTCTCAAAAACGACCTGCTCCACCCTTCCGTAAGAAAGATCAAACCGGAAAGGCCCTTTTTCCGTCTGTACAAGGGCCTTCGCCCTGACCACCTTTCCATATTCTTCCTTCGCCATTCCATCAAAGATTTCTCTCAAGATGTCATACCTGGTCTCATCTTTAAGTTTCAGCGATACCGTATCGAAATGAAAATGCTCCGGTAGTTTTTGCCGTGCCCTGTATTTCCCGCGGAGATCAATGCCTGACAGGTGGTCGCCGGGCAAGGCATTGACTGTCCTGAAAACGACCGCTCCCGGGTTCAGGGTCTCAACCAGTCTGGCCGTTTCCTCTCCAATTTCACGGGATACCAGGTCGGACTTGTTCACGAGCACGACGTCCGAGGTTATGATCTGGTCCGCGAAAAACCTTCCATACAGCTGCGCCTCATGGAGTTGAATGAATTCAGTCGCGTCCACGATGCCCACCACGGTAACAGGCCGGATGGACAGAGAGTCCAGGACTTCAAGCACTCCAGATGGAGACGCAACACCGCTCGGCTCAATGAGAAGATGTGCCGGAGACTTTGTGCTCAGGATCTTTTCTATCGTCGTGATGAGGTCAAACTTGAGCGTACAGCAAACGCATCCGCTCGGAAGTTCTACCGAATCGATTCCGTCGGCCGAGAATATCTCACCGTCAATGCCGGCCTTGCCGAAGTCATTCACGAGGACCACCGCCTTTCCCCCGACACTCTCGACGAAGTGCCTGATAAAGGTCGTCTTGCCCGAACCGAGCAATCCGCACACTACCGTGGTCTTCATGGTTTCTAGTATGTCTCACCAAACCGGACCATTTCAATTTTTCTTTACAAAGAGCCTGGAAAGTTATTTAATATAACTAATTCGCAGTTAAGATACCTAAAGGGGGACAGGATGAAAAAAATATTATTATTTGTTCTGGCAGTCTTCTTTGCATTGACTCCGGCAGTCCATGCCCAGGAGTACGGCGTTTATGTGAAGGCCGTCGACAAGATCAAAGGCACCTTCGATGACGCTGTCAGGAATACCGAGGAGGCCCTTAAGAAGAATGGTTGGCATGTACTGGCCTCCTATGAGGCCTCCGTGCCGGAGAACTGCGGCTTCAAGGCCTACAATATTGTGATAGACTCCCCGGAGTATGACAAGCAGATCATCTCCCACGGTCCAACGGCATCCTTTGCAATACCCCTCAGGGTCGAACTTTATCAGGATGAAAAGGGCCTGAATGCCGCTTTCATGAACCCGGCCTCGATAAACAGGACCGTTCTGGGCGACGAGACGGAAAAACAGCTCTCACTTTCGACGATGAAGAAGTTGTCCGAAATCCTTGCCTCGGCTGTCCATGGGGATGTAGTGAACCGGCAGATAGGCGAGATAAGAAGCGAAGGCAGGGTCGGCGGTATGGGCGGCGGCGATTTCGCGGAAATGCCCGAAGTAATGTATAAGAAAGACGATGCTCCGGGCGTCTTTCAGGAGATCGCTGCAAAAGTGAAAGAAGGTATCACCTCGAACAATAAGGGCTGGAAGCTTGTCTATACACTCGAACCTGCCAAGGATATCCTCATGTACGGCATCAACAATCCAGCCACGGAGGCCAGGGCTTACGGCATAGCCGGAGAGAAGAGGGAATCCAAGAACTACCGCTGTCCGGGCATAGACCATGCCGCCGCTTTTCCCATCGAGGTGGTAATCTACAAGGAGAGAGGTGTGGTCAAGGTAGTGACGCTGGATGAGATGTACCGCATGAAGCTCTATTTTCAAGATGCCGGGAATTGGGCGTTCATAAAGAACATGAGAATGCCGGGCCAGATAAAGCGCGAAATAGTTGAGATATGCACTTCAAAATTGGAGAAATAAGGCCTGACAGGTACTTATCATGGGCCCGCTGCGGGAGCGGGCCCAGCCTCTTTGTTTTCCCAATTTCATATCCATCACCCGGTATCTTCCTCTCACTCCGTATTTGATCTTGCAACGCAATTTATAAGCTTTCCGGGTAAGGAAAGGCAGTCCTCGGAATACGCTTCAGACCCCTGGATTGGTGAGAAATAATTATCCGGTCTGTTGCATTGCCAACGGGGTGGAGCTAACATTAAGATTATGGACAAGAGAATACTTCAGATGAACAGACGGAGGGAATGAGAATGAATGTACAGGAAGAGATAAAGAAGTTGGCTTATGATTTCTACGAGAAAAGCGGCAGGATGGCGGGTAGGGAACTGGAACACTGGCTCAGGGCCGAGCAGATAGTGATGGCCAAACTTGCCTCCCGGGGTAAGATCGAGGCGACAAAAGTGAAACCGGAAAGGCCGAAGAAGAGGGCAGCGGCGGCGACTGAAGGCACAAAACCCAAACGTGCACCGAAAAAGAAGACGGAACCAAAACCCGGCGAAAAGTCAAGAAAGGCAAAGGGCTGACGGGGTATTTGGGATCTCAGAGCCTGATCCCGGGCCAGGTTTCGATGGGCTCCGTGGAGCGGACAACGTGCATTCCCGCTCCGGCGAATTTCCGGAAGGCGGCGTCTGCCAGTTCCGTGTAGTCCATCACCCCCGGTACCACAACAGGTGAAGTGCAGTCTTCAAGCAGGTATATTTTCTCCACCAGCTTCTTGTCCCCGGCCAAAACATCCTGCAAGAGATCGTCGATCGTCCATGCCACGCAATGACTCTTCGCCTGTCCCGCGATCACAACCGCGTCAAAATCAATTAGCTTTCTGAAAAACTTTTCGCTCTTCCTCCCTATAGGATCTCCTTCCGGGCCCTTCAGCACTTCAGGGCCGAGGACGGAATAGTGTTCAGTCAGAGGCCTGTCCCCCTTTACGTGAAAATCGGTCTGGCTGTAACGGGCCATGCAATGGAAGAAAGCCGCTTCCTCGAGGGAGGCCACAAGGGCATGGCCGATACCCCCCAGCATGCCGTGGTAAGGCCATATTGTAAGATCGTACTTGCCTCCTTCCCTGAGCCTTCTGGTGTAATGAAGCAAGTGTCGCCGTCCGTAATCTTCCGTAATCCCGAGGCTGTAACATAACGCCGGATTGAACTTCCACAGGCCCTGCCGCACGTCCTCTTCCGAAATCATGGTGAAGGGTTCGGGATGCCCTCCCTTGTCGTTTATCAGATACAGGGAATGGAAAATCTGCATTGCCCGATGAGTGTCCATCGTCGGACATATCTGCGTAATCACGTCGACATTCCTGTATATAAACTCACAGAGTCTCCTGTTGTCATCGACCGCCCCCGTGCCGGAACGTCCTCCGACATAAAGTTCGAACCCGGGTATACAGAAAGTGTTCTGAACATCCACGGCTATCAAGCAGATCCTGAAAGAATCATCTGCAGCAGGTCTCAAACCGAGCTGCCTTGTCCAGGCAACGGCATCGGCAGCCCGCTCCTGGTAGTCCACCTTCCAGACTTCACCGGTCCTGATCGGGTCAAAATGCGGCGGGACAGGAAGTTCCTTGTGCGCCATCAGATCGCTCCTTGAGAAAATAAAGGTCAGACATACTGAAATCATCGGCCAATCTAACAAAAAGGATCGGCCAAATCTCCAGTTGCGGATGCCCCGCAATCCCCAATTTATCACAGCACGAGGGGACTGTCCACCGGGTAAGTTCTTTGATGCCCCGTCTCTCTCCGTTATGCCACGACAGCACACTTCCAGGAATTCCTTGAGAGGCATGGCAGTTCAACTACGAAAGTATTATCAATGGGTTATATTTGAATCGCGGTTGTCAGCGGCGTCCAAGAAAGGGCGGTGAGTTACCGGGGAGATGGAACAAGCTGCCGGAAGGAAGACAGGCCGACTCTTCAACTACTTCGCCCGACTGCACCGCCATCAACTGTTCCAAGAGAATGCCATTCTCAGTTCTCGGGGAAAAGAAGGGGCGATGATATTCTCATCGCCCCTTCCCGAAAATCATTGATGACTTTACTACATTTCCGACAATGTCACTGCTCCGGTTGAGCATACGCTGACGCAGGTCTCGCAACCTTCGCACAAATCCGCCTGGTAGGGGTCAGCCTTGCCGTCCTTCATCTGGAAAACACTTACAGGACAGTTGTTGACACACTCCTCGCATCCTTCGCACTTTTCAGTGTCCACCGTGACTAAAAACATGAAATTCCTCCTTAAATGTAATTACCGAAACGGCCTTTTTAATTATAAATAAATCTCTTTGTAAAAAGCCACCCCGTCGCAACCGATTTATCGGGCCAACGACTTTTCTTCTAGGTACCAACCTCTTCCTTGACGCCGATTGCTATCTTGTAAAGTACGGTAAGCGTCAGAGCCCCAGCGGCATAAACTCCCAACGTTATGAGAAGTTCAGGCGCAGTCGGCGAATAAGTCGTAATAGTCTCAAACGGATTCGGAATAAAGCCGCCCACTACGAGACCCACGCCCTTGTCTATCCACGTGGAAATGAACACCGCAACGAGCGCTACCGGCAGTAAGGTATGGTTATTGCGAAGCTGCGGAATTACCAGGAGTACAAGGCTCACAACTGCCAGGATCGCGAGGACCCACATGAACGGAACAAACTCATAGTGGCCGTCGAGGCCGAAGAAGAGGTACCTGAGGGACGCCGAATGCATTGGTACGCCGCTGTAAAAGGCGGTGAAGAACTCGAGCAGGATAAAGAAAACGTTGACGGACATCGCGTAGGCCACAATCTTTGCAACAGCCTCTATCGCCTCCCTTCCCGCATCAAAACTGCTCACTCTCCTCACGATAAAGGCAAGGAGTATCAGCAGCGCCGGACCTGCTGCAAACGCCCCCGAAAGGAATCGGGCGGCCATGATGGCCGAAAGCCACAGATGCCTCGCCGGAAGTCCGGCATAAAGAAAGGCTGTAACAGTGTGGATGCTGACCGCCCAGGGTACAGACAGGAGAATGAGTGGTTTTACCCACGCCGGAGGCCGCACCTCCTTGCGTTCCGCTCCCAGGGTCGTCCAGCCTATCACGACATTGAGGGCAAGGTAGCCCAGCAGGACGACCATATCCCAGAACATGACCGAATTCGGCCTGGGGTGCAGCGCCACGTTCATGACCCTCATCGGCTGCCCGAGGTCCACGAAGATGAAGAGTATGCACATCACAACTGAAGCTATCGCAAGAAATTCTCCGAGGATCACTATCCGTCTGAAGGTTTTGTAATGGTGCAGGTAATAAGGTATGACGAGCATGACCGCTGAAGCTGCCACACCGACAAGGAACGTAAACTGGGCAATATAGAAGCCCCACGACACGTCCCTGCTCATGCCCGTAAGTCCCAAGCCGTAGCTGAACTGATGGAGGTAGTTGACAACGCCAACTCCGATGATGACCAGCAAGACCCCGATCCATGTCCAGTATCGCTTACTTCCGACCAGTGCCTTCTCAAACATTCTTGATACCTCCTATTAAGTAGTACACGCTGGGCTGGGTCCCGAGTTCGGGCTTGCGCCGGATGCTGAAGCGTGTACTGAGGATCTTCCTGACCTCGGAATTCGGGTCCTCGAGGTCGCCAAATATCAACCCGCCGTTGGACTTCTCCACGCAGGCCGGCTGGAGCCCCTGGGCCAGCCTCTCGACGCAGAAGATGCATTTCTCAACCACTCCGATGGCCCTCGTGGGATACTCGGGATTTACATTCTTGATAAACGGTCTGGGGTCCCTCCAGTTAAAGCTTCTGGCCCCGAAGGGACAAGCCGCCATACAGAACCTGCAGCCGATACACCTGTGCTGGTCCATCATAACGATACCATCCGACTCCCTCTTCCAGGTGGCCTTCGTGGGGCAGACCCTGGTGCAGGGGGGATTGTCGCAGTGGTTGCAGAGGAGCAGGAAAGGCTTCTCTTTCAGCGCTTCCGGGATGAACTGCACAGGCTCACCATTCAGCTTATTATCCGGGTTATTATCCGGGAAGGTATGTTCGTAGGTATCCGTCCATATCCACTTGACTTCGTCCTTTTTCTCACCGAAATCCGGGATGTTATGGATGTAATCACAGGCATCTATGCACTTCTGATAGTCTTCAGGCGTCTCGAACTTGGAAAGATCGACCACCATTCCCCACCTCTTTGCGGTAAGAGGAGGCTTTGATTCGCCGAAGATCTGCCCCGTTGCCGAAGCCGTCGCACGGGCCCCCGAGGGAAGCACCGATGCGTTGGCCTTCATCCTGTCCATGGCCGTTATGCCCCCCACACTCAGGACGGCGGAAAGCCCGGCCAGCTTGATGAATTGTCTCCTGTTTATACTCATGACTTGGTCTCCTTCGGTGCGAGATGACAATCCCAGCAGTATGGCTTCACAGCCATATAATTATGGCATCTGTCGCAAAACTCTTTCTTGTTGGAATGACACTTCAGGCAGGTGTTCTGCAGGTCGATAAGGTATCTTCTTCCTTCCGAGTTCACATAGACCCTTTCGCCCCTCCGGATGGCGTCGTTCCTCCAGTTGTCCAGCAACTCCATGTGACTGGCCCTCATATAATCCTTGGACTCAACACATTTTTTTATGTTATGTTCCTTGATGTAGGTGCTTTCAATTACCGGCTTCGGGATCTTATCGGCCGTACCGATGTTGTACCAGAAGGGAAAGGTCACGAAAGCCAGAAATACAAGCAGTCCCAGTATTATCTTGCCGCCGTTATACATCTATTTCTCCTCCTTTCCCGGAAGGGGATCTCCCCGGAGGTTCGTTTCTCTCTCCTTCTCCCCCTTCATGATCAAAGCGTTTGCGACCATCTCGTGGACCCCGGTGACCCTCACTCCCGGGACCCAGTAATCCATCGACGCCGTGAGAGTTGCCCTGTCTATGGCGCAGATGTTTGCCAGCATGTTCACTCCGTACTTTTCCTTGACATGCTTGACGGCATTGGCCCTGGCGAACCCTCCCCTCATTCTCAGTTCCATGTTTTCGCCCGCATTGAGACCGGTGCCGCTCCCGCAGCAGAAAGTCTGCTCCCTGATAGTGTTCTCGGGCATCTCGTGGAAATTGTTACAGACGTTATTGATAATGTAACGGGGCTCCTCCATAATGCCCATGCCTCTTGCCGTGTTGCAAGAGTCGTGGTAGGTCACGACGAGGTCATCGTTCCTGGACGGATCGAGTTTCAACTTGCCGTTTTTGATCAGGTCGGCCGTAAACTCCGCGATATGGGTCATCTTGGTAGACCGCGCGTTATCGAACACCGTGCCTGTTATCGGAGATTTCGGCACTTCGAGGAAATCCGCAGGACCATTCCACGTATCCTGATACTGGTGCACAACCCTCCACATGTGGCCGCACTCTCCTCCCAGGATCCATTTGACGCCCAGCCTCTTCGCCTCGGCGTATATCTTGGAATTAAGCCTCTTCGCCATATCGTTCGAGGTGAAGAAGCCGAAATTACCGCCATCCGAAGCGTACGTACTCCAAGTGTAGTCAAGTCCCAGTTCGTGGAAGAGCATCAGATAGCCCATACAGGTGAACGTACCCGGGTCGGCAAAGAGGTCTCCCGAGGGGGTCACGAAAAGTATCTCGGCGCCTTTTCTGTTGAAGGTGGGCTCAACCTTTATCCCTGTGATGGTTTCGATATCGTCCAGCATATATTCGATATTGCTCACTATGGCATGAGGCTCGAGTCCCAGGTGGTTGCCTTTCATGTAACAGTTCGCGACAGGACCGGAAATCCAGTCGGTGTTCAGCCCCAGGAGGTTGAGAAGTTCGCGCCCTATCATGGTAATCTCGGCCTGGTCGATCCCGTAGGGACAGAACAGGGAGCAGCGGCGGCATTCCGTGCACTGGTAATAGTAGTACCAGATCTCCTTAAGAACGTCGATCGTAAGTTCCCTGGCCCCCGCCGTCTTTCCGAATATCTTCCCGGAAGGCGTGAAATACTTCCTGTATACCGACCGCAACAATTCCGCCCTGAGGACAGGCATATTCTTCGGGTCACCTCCGCCGATAAAGAAATGACACTTGTCCGCGCAGGCGCCGCATCTTACACATATATCCATAAACACATGGAAGGACCGGTACTTGCTGAGGCGATCTTTTATGCCTTCCAGCACAATCTCCTTCCAATTCTCCGGAAGCTTCCAGTCCTCGTCGACAGGCGACCAGTCCCTGGCGTTGGGGAACTCCACGGTCTCCAGGTTTTTCCCCTTTGCGCCCCAGCAGAACATGCCGGGCTTGAATTCAGCCGGGATATCCATCCAATCCTTCTTGGGCGGAGTGTATTTTATCTTCGAGAGTTGATCTGGTGTTGGACCTTTTGCCATGGCTACTCCTTTTCGACTGGTAATCCAGCCTTTTTCATTTTTTCCCTGAAATCGTTTTCATATTCCTCATAGGTATGGACATGCACGGGGTGGTTCCACGGATTGATGTGCCTGATCATCCGGCTGTCGTTCGGCATATTCCTGGTGGGGCTGAGAAAGACTCCTCCCATATGCACAAGCTTGCTGAAAGGGAAGTAGGCAAAGAGCGTGCAGATCAGGAAGAGGTGGATATAAAAGAGCACGCCGATACCCTGCATGGTTTTCATGCCGACCGGGCTGAAGCTGACCAGACCCATGGCCAGTTCCTTCACCCCCACGACGTACACCTTCGTGAAATACCTCATTATGATTCCGGAAACGACGATACCGAATATGAGAAAGAGAGGGAAGTAGTCGGCAGGGAGGGAGACGAACTTGACAAGCGGCATCGAAACCCTTCTGAGAAAAAGGTAGGTTATTGCCAATAGGATCACTACGTCAGTTATGTAGAGTATGGGAAGACCGATCTGGAGAAAGCTGTCCAGACTCGCGATCACGCTCACGACCTGCGGAACATTCTGTGTAAAGAACCTCAGGTGCCGTATGACGATGATGAGAAAAGACCAGTGGAAAGCAAGACCGGCCATCCAGAGAAACTTTTCGGACCCGTAGGAGACTTTCGGCCCCTCCCTCAACTCCGTCTTGGTATTTCTGAACAGCGAGCGGAACAGGAGCACCTCGAAGGCCATCCTGCCGATGACGCCCAGAGTGGTGGAAGGGTTGTCAAGCTTGTTCTGCTTGATCCAGGGAAGCGTCTTCTGCTGTCCGGCAGTGGTCGGGATCGAGAAAGGAACAGCCGACTTCCCCCATTTGACTATCCGATATATGAACCCCAGAACGAACACGGCAAGGGCCGCATAAGGGATAACAACCCCGAAGAGGTACTGCAAGTTCGCCACCTCCACTCCCACAAAGGCAAGCAAAACCAGTATGATCACTGCAATTAACGGAAGCACGGTTTTCATTTAGTTACCTCTTTTTGTTTTACACGTTATCATTGTTGACCGATGAGGAACCGGACTCCTCATCCATTACATTAACCCTCTGTAAAAGCCGGAAGGTCATATTTCTCAATTCATTCGCCTTTATTTCGTAAAGCTTCTCCCTGCAGGCGACAAATATGTCGAAGGAGAAAAGGGCCAGCCTGTCGATTCTTGATTCTAATGCCGGCAATTCGTCCCAGGGAATCCCCTCACGCCTTTTCAGCAGTTCATCCCGTATGACTCTTTTAAGCGAAAAGATAAAAGAGACCGCCTGCGAAGGGGTGAAATCCTGGACCGCCCTGACCCTGATAATCTCATCTAGAAAAGGAGATACCCTTTCGTAGTCCAGGTCACCGAGCAGTTCATCGAATATTCCTTCGATTCCATGACGGATAGTATGACCCACCGGATTGGTGAAGGGGTCCTTCTGCTTCCCCAGAAAGCCTGAAGAGTCTTCCGGATAGGTCTCCACTACCGCATCAAACCATTTCTTGATTATTGCCGACTTTTGTTCAGAGAGGAGCTTCTCAATCTTCATGTCCGCTGTGTGCCGCTCCCTGGATAATCGGGAAACGCCTGTCCCTGCCGCCGCCATGGCCGCTGAAAGCGACCTGCCGTCAAAGAGCGTGCTGTTCTCTGCTTCATCGTCTTATTTTCCACAGTAGAAAGTTGTTACGTCTCCCCTTGCCCTTAAAGGCCTTGCAGTTTGAGGACGGCACCCCTTTTCCGGGGTGCCGGATTGAAACTTAAATACCGAGTCTTAAAGACTAGACGCAACCTGTCGGCTTCGGCAGCCCGGCATATCTGCACGCCTGCTTCGCAGGTCCGCCCGGATAAAGCTCATAAAGGTACTTCGTGTTGCCTTTTTCAGGCCCCATAGCCTTACCGATTTCTTTTACCAGGATCTTTATCATCGGGGCGATCTGGTACTGCTTGTAATAGTCCCTCAGAAAATTGATAACTTCCCAGTGAGCGTCGGTAAGCTCCATTGAGTCCTGCTTGGCAAGCTCGGCCGCAAGTTCCTTGGTCCAGTTGAAAGGCCCGCATCTGGAGACCTGTAAAAAAGGCCAGCATGAACAGTTGAAAGTATTAATACAGCGGGATCGCTATGTTGAACCTTCAGAACAGGCACTTTATACACTTCTGAGTATCATAAAAGGTAATACACATGCACACGGTTGGTCAAATAAAAAAAGCTTATCTATCAATCACCATTCTGTATTCGCTTTGTCTGTCCCCGCGACTTACACATCCTTTAGCTCTCCGCCGCCTTCTTTTTTTACCAGCAGGAACAGGAAAGCGGGTATGGTCCTGCCCCGTCCCCCCGTAACGTCCCGCACGAATTTGTTCCTTCTCCTGTCATAGCTCAGTTCCACGATTTCATAATCTTCTCCGGGGTTGCAACTCCAGGCCTTGTCAAGATCATCATCATAGGCAAATCCCAGGGCGTCGACATAGGCATCTCCCATATGGTGGCCTGATTCGTCATATACGTAGACCGCACCACAGTCGCACTTCCCGCCTCTGAAAGTGGACCCGAAGCGGGACGTTATCTCCTGCGGTTCTCCGATCGGCCTCCTGCAAAAAGGGCATTCGAGCATCACACATCATCCTCTCTTCTTTCATTTGTTCCGCAATAGTATAACAACTTCCGAGGCCTTTTCCCCCACTGTCGTCGTCACAAGATCTTCCCCCTCGTACACGGTGACCACAGAATCATCTTTCATCAGCCGCTCAACCGCCGGCAGCAGTCCGGTAAGACGCAGGCGCCCGCCGAGCATAACGGCATATGTGCGTACAGCAGGATTTCCGTCGTTCAGATACGTTTCAACGAGCGGAACCGCTGTCGCCACCAGATCCGGCCTTACCCCGGCTATCCTTTCGAGGGCTCTCAACACTCCGGGCCGCAGCATCTCCTCGTCGTGGAAAGATGCGATTATCGGCGGCAGATCGGCCAGCAGACCGGCGTTGTTTCTCACTATCTCGCCCAGCATCTCAGGTACACTCCAGGGATTGTTACCCGACTCATCCCGCATCATCCACAGCAGGCGCTGCGTCAGACTTCGCACCGCTTCGGGGTCTATCACACCCAGTTCGCCCGCCGCAAGCCCCATGGCCTCCATCGCCCTCCAGCTGATTACGGACTTCTTGTCGTACGTGAGCGAGATCAGGACGCGGAAAATGCCGCGGCCGGCCTTCGCCTCCTCACTTAACGCGATGTAATTCCTTTCCTGCAGCGCCCTTACGACTTCTTCCCTTTTTAACATTCCGCGACCTTTCCTCCTTGTAACGTTTCGCCCGCTGAACGAGTCTGTCGGCCCATTGCGGCACCCCATAGGCATGCAGATGGGTATAAGTGGCGAGGACATTCTTATAGCATATCCCGTCATTTCCGTCGACCAACCCCTGTCCCCGCTGCATCCTGAAAGCAAAACTCACGCCCTTCCGGTGTCGGTAGTCGATTACCCTGGAATAATGAAACTCGTGTCCCTTGAGGACGACACCACGCTCATAGAAGGGGTTACGTCTGCTTGTCTCGACTATCGTATAGCCGTGTGCCTGCGGTTTTTCTTCGAGGCCGAACATAATGGGGAAGACGCCGGCCATAGCGTAAGACCTCTTACCGACCCTGAGGGAGCGGCCGAGATACATCAGGCCGCCGCACTCGGCATATACCGGCAGACCCTTTTCCACCGCATCCTTTAAAGCCCTTCTGAAGCCGGCGTTCCGGGCAAGTGCAACGGCGTGTGTCTCCGGGAAGCCTCCCCCGATGTACAGGGCATCAATCGCCGGCAGTCTCCTCTCGGTGAGTGCGCTTATCTCGATCAGTCTGGCACCCCTCTTCTCAAGCTCCTCGAAATTCTCGGGATAATAGAACTGAAATGCCGAATCTCTTATGATCCCTATAGTCACATGAGGTTCCGGCGGAAAGGCAGGCAAAGACGACTTTGTCCCTTTGTCACATCTTTCTTTCCACCCCCTGCTCCTGCTCTCCCGAGCACGTCCCCCGCTCATGCCACCGCCCTCGGCAACATCCCATATTGCCTTCAGATCGAAATATTTCAAAGCCACATCCGCTGCGAAGGAAATCGCCCTCTCCACCTCCGGGTGCTCCTGAAAAGGTGTGAGCCCCATGTGCCTCTCGGAAAGGAAGTCCGCCTTCAGCTTCGGAACGGCGCCGAGTACGCGGACCCCACAGTATTTCTCGATCGACTCTCTTACGATTCTTTCATGCCTGGCCCCGGCGAGTCTGTTCAACACGACGCCGCAGATATTGACTCTCCGGTCGAATTTCTTCATGCCGAGGACCATGGCTGCTGCGGTCCTGGTGGTCTTGGTACAGTCAAGTATGAGCAATACGGGAGCCCGAAGGGTCTTCGCGAGCTCGGCTGTGCTATATGTGCCCTCCGTGTCCATACCGTCATAGAGTCCCCGGTTGCCTTCTATGACAGCGCAGTCGGCCTCTCCGAAATGGTCCGTGAAGGAAGCGATCAGTTTCTCCCTTCCGACCAGAAAAGGGTCCAGGTTGTAACACGGGCGGCCCGCCGCCGATGAAAGCCAGCCGGCATCGATGTAATCCGGCCCCTTCTTATATGCTGCAACCTTCAGGCCTTTCCTTCGCCATGCCGCTATAAGGCCGAGCGAAACCGTTGTCTTCCCCGTACCACCGCGTAATCCGGCTATTATCAGCCTTGGACAAGAAATTTTCATCGCGAATTCTCCCGTTCAGAACTCCTGCAGCGCGCAGAACGTTCTATTTTGACCGACTTCAGGAATATTATCAAATGGCATGGACTTCCGGTGATATATTTCGCGCATACCGCGGCAATCAACGCATGCCGACGAAAACTCTGTCTTGTTCAGGAGGGGGACCCGGCGGGAAGGACAACTGCTTATCAGGCCGGAACTTCATAAGGCAGCGGAGGGGCCATTCCCCTCCGTCCTTGAATCCAATGAATGCCGCCTCTTATTTTATAAGACCTTTTTCTCTCAGATATTCTTCGCTCGGGATCTCCACGGAGCTTGCGCCTCCGCCATAGGAGTACATGAGTCTTCCCACATCAATCATGGCCCTCATGGCCTTCTTGACTTCGTCCGCCGGCACGTTCTCCGCAGCTGAAACGCCCTTGATAATGTCTTTCTCCTTTAGCTTCTTCTTGCCCTTTGCTGCTTCTACGAAGGCGAAAATCTTGTCCTGCAGTTCGCTTGTTTCCATAGTACCTTACCCCCGCGATTAGATTAACATTTATCCACTCACCAGTTTATAGGAAGACAGCAGTCATTGCAACTGCTGTCTTCCCGGTCATTCTTACGACCACTTGAATGTCGAAGCGGTCCTCAGGGTGTCTCTCATAAAGGTAAAGTCGTCGATGCTCTGGTAGGTGAAATCGATTCCGGTGAGCTTGAAGAACTGTTCCCAGCCGACCCTCTCGATCCACTCGCCTATCCTCTCATGCTTCCGTGCATTGGCGGCGTAAACCTCGACAATGTGCTTCACGGCAGCGACAACCTTAGGCCATCTCGGCGGCTCGTTCGAGATGTAAGGGATAACGAGCTTCGAGAACTTGGGATTGGACCTGAGGCTGTTCACCTTCCCGCCGACCACGATCGCGATTCCGTCGCGTTCCGGGTCCTTGATGTCGATAGGCGGACAGACGGTAAAGCAGTTGCCGCAGTACATGCACTTGTCGGCGTTGATTTTGATGCTCGATAACCGTCGGGAGCTCGCACATGTTCTTGAATCTGTCATGATCTATGACAGGCACCTTGGTATGCACGGCCACAAGGGCGATGTCTGAGCAATGCACTGCGCCGCACATGTTCACGCAGCAGGCAACCGCAAGCCTTACTTTATTCGGGAGTTCTTTGGATTCAAAGTATTCAAAGAGCTCGTCCATCATGGCTTTGACAAGGCCGGACGCATCGGTAGCGGCACTGTGGCAGTGAACCCAGCCCTGGGTATGGACTATGTTGCTTATACCATGGCCGATGCCGCCCATCTTGAAGCCGCGCTCGGTCAGTTCTTTCTTGCACGGATCGACCTTACTCTCATCGGATATCAGGAACTCGACATTGTTCCTGGTGGTGAAACGAAGATGCCCGTCGCAGTATTTATCCGCAACGTCGCATACCTCGCGGATGTTATCGGTAGCCATGATCCTGGGTGTTGCCACCCGGACGGTCCAAAGCTTGTCTCCGCTTTCGGCCACATGAACCATGGTGCTGTGCGAAAGTACCTCGTGGTATTTCCACTTGCCGTAGTTCTTCTTTATTACAGGCGGCATGAACTGATGAAAATCGGGCGGACCTATGTCTGTTTTTCTCTCTGGTAAAGCCATCTTCTATCTCCTCCTTGAAAGATATATAATGTTTTTTTAGAATTTGTAGACGCCGGTCTTCTTCTCTTCCGCTTCCTTGGCCTTGAATGCCGCAATGTCCTCTTCAGTATAGAACATGAACGGGTCTTTTCTCGGCTCTTTGACCTGCTGCGGCTGCGGCGGAACACCGATCGCCTCCAGGAACGACCTCATACCCTTCATCTCGATGACCTCTCCGACCCTCTCCCTCGGCTTCGCGTTGTCGTCCCACCAGTCCCAGATCTTCCGGATGAGGTCCTTCAGTTCCGTATACGGCGGCTCGACCTTTATAAAGGGCACGACAACCCATGAGAGCAGCGATCCGACAACGATAGGGGCCTTGGCCCCCATACAGATGGTGGCGCCTCTCTCCCCGCTGGGTCTTAATGCCTTGGTCATCCTTGTAATACAGTGCATGCACCTGTTGCAGTTCGCGTTATCGATCTTGAGTGCCTTGCCGTCGTAGCTCATGCACTTGGTCGGACACATATCCACTATCTCCGCGTTAATATCCATGCCTTTCTTGGCATAGTTGGCCACTTCCGCCTGGTCGATGAGGATGTCGCCCTTCCAGGTCCCGATGATGGAGAAGTCCGAACGGGCAATAGCGGCAACGCAGTCGCACGCGCAGCCCGCGGCCTTGATCTTGAATTTGTAAGCAAACATCGGCCTGTGGAGCTCATCCTGGAATTCGTGTGTGAGATTATTGATAACATCCAGGGTATCGTAATTCGTCCACTCGCAGCGGCCCGGTCCTACACAGCAGCTGGGGGTTCTCAGGTCTGATCCTGAACCGCCGAGGTCCCAGCCGCGCGACGAGTACTCGGCAAACAGGGCCTCGAGATGCTCCGTTTTCGTCCCCAGGAGAACGATATCGCCGGTCGAACCGTGCATGTTCGTGATACCGCTGCCGTACTTGTCCCAGACATCGCAGATCATGCGCAGCGCCTCAGTGGTGTAAAAGAAACCACTCGGCTGGTTCAACCTTACGGTATGGAAATGAGCCACCTCGGGAAACTGCTCAGGCAGATCGGAATATCTCCCGATAACTCCACCGCCGTATCCGAGAACACCGACGATGCCTCCATGCTTCCAGTAGCCACGTTTAGTCTTGAAAGAATACTCGAGCTGCCCCAACTCATCGTTGGCCATCGGGCTTTTCTTCGCGGCCTTCTTGATCTCTGTGACAAAGCTCGGCCAGGGCCCTTTTTCGAGCTCGTCAAGCAACGGCGTGTCGTACTTCTTCATAAAATCCTCCTTATATTAATGATTTTCAAAGCCTTATATTGCAGAACGTGCAGTTATGCAGGCGCTAAACAGCTTAAAACACCTTTTGCATAATGGTCAAATAAAA
>JARRRD010000017.1:0-21334 GCA_037381085.1 Candidatus Sulfobium sp. | reverse complement strand
CCTGCCGGGCCGGCCACAGGTCTTACCTTGTGAGAAGGCTTTGAGAAATGGGCAAGCTTCTGTCTTTTCCACATCCATACTTCTCTGCACGTCCGGGATGGCGGTGGTTTATCCTGACAACCGTTCTAATAGGCGCAACCATGTCCGCCCTGGATGTAAGCATAGTAAATATCGCCATGCCGACTCTCAAGTCCGACTTCAGCGCTTCCATGGCGACGATCGAATGGGTCGCAATAGCTTACATGCTCACGCTTACCATCTTCCTGCCGCTTTTCGGAAGGCTGGCGGACATGTACGGCAGGTCCAGGCTTTATAATGCCGGGTTCATAGTCTTCACAATCGGTTCGGCATTGTGCGGCATGTCACCTTCGGCCCACTTCATGATCGGCTCGCGTACATTGCAGGCTGTGGGGGCCGGCCTGTTGCAGGCGAATTCCATCGCTATAATCACGGCTGCCTTTCCTTCCTCCGAGAGGGGCAGGGCTATCGGCATACAGGGTGCCGTGCAGGCCGTGGCGATGTCGATCGGTCCGTTCGTAGGCGGCGTTCTCATAGCTGCCATAGGCTGGAGGGCCATATTCTATGTAAACGTACCAATAGGCATTCTTGGCACTGTGGCCGCCCTCCTCATTCTGCCCCGTGATGAGCTGAAGAAGCAGAAAGAGAAGGTGGATTATCCCGGCGCCGCCTTTTTCTCTTCCGGTCTTCTCTTCCTGGTGCTGGCCTTTAACGAGGTCGCCAAACTGGGGCTGACATCGACGAGGATCATCCTGTACTTCGCCCTTTCGGTCGCACTGCTTGGCCTCTTCGTGATTACGGAACTCAAGGTAAAATATCCGCTTGTAGACCTTAAGATGTTCAGGAGCTTCACATTCTCCGCAGGCAATTTGACCGGCATGATGTCCTATTACGTACTTTTTGCGGTAATGTTCCTCATGCCTTTCTACCTTGAAAGGGTGGTCGGCTACAGCGTGGCGCTCACCGGCAGCCTGCTCACACCGATACCGCTTGCCATGGCGGTAGTGGCTCCCTGGGCCGGCAGCGTCTCGGACAGGCGAGGTCCGAGGCTGATGACCACTGCCGGCATGCTGGTCTCCGCCCTCTCCTGTTTCCTGCTCATGATGCTGGGCGAGTCCTCCCACCTTGTCATGCTTGTGGGCATACTGATAATGCTTGGCATAGGGATGGGCCTCTTTACACCGCCCAATAACAGCGCGATAATGGGCGCCGCCCCCAAAGATAAACTCAGCGTGGCCGGCGGCCTCCTGAACATGATGCGCTCACTGGGTCTCATATTCGGTGTAGATATCTCCGGCCTCATATTTACCAGCCTGGAGGACAAATATGTGGTAGACAAGGGATTCTACAACGTCCGGCATATATTCCATAACCGGCTCATACCTGTCTCGGTAAAGGATGATGCCTTCATGAAGGGATACCTCGTCGTACTGGGAGTGCTTGTGGCACTCGGCCTTTTCTCGGCCTTCCTGTCGGTCCTGAGAAATGAAAGGCCCGACGAAGAGGCCATCGCAGCAGCAAACGAATTTAAGGGGGTCTAGTCACCCTCTCCTGTCCCCGTGCGCCTCGCATCACTACAACTCAAGTTTGCGAATTGACCGGGCCAACAGGCGTAACAACCGGCACTGTTGCAGGAGTCCCAATAGAGTATAATATGGAGAAATGAAGATAGAAAATAATATTATACTCTCGAATGTGTTCAACATTGCGCTGATTCTTCTGGTGGGGTTTTTTGCGATGCAAAACCTCAATGTCATGTTGACCAAACTGCGGTTTGTCGAGATAGCCGACGACCTGAACGCATCCTTCCTTGAAATGAGGATCTCGGAAAAAAACTATTTCCTTTACGGAGATGAGGCTGCGCTGTTCGAGATAAGGGACAAGATAAACAATACCATGGAGTCCATCGAGGGGGTAAGAAACGATATTGCCCGGGCGATCGGCGAAGACAACCTTGAGAAGCTCAGGGACTATCTGAAGAGGTATTCGACCGCGGTAGAGGAGATGAGGAGGAGCGGCAGCAGGGATATACAGATGGAAACTATGCTGAGGGCGGCAGGCAGAAAATTACGGGAGTTTTCCGAGACAACAACCAGACTCGAAAAGAGAAGGGTGAACGAGATAATCGCAAACTCCAAAAAGGTACTGTTTTATTCCTTCTGGGCAATCGTTGTCATGGCTGTTGTCGTCAGCCATTTCATATCCCAGAAAATCCTGCGCTCACTGAGAGAAATAGAGAAACTGGCAGAGTCTATTTCCAAAGGGAACTTTAGCGGCGTAAGCGGAGTGATACCGGCCGATGAATTCGGGGCGGTGATGAGTGCCATCAACACCATGTCGGAAGAATTGAAGACCCGCGAGGAAGAGCTTATCCAGTCAAAAAAGCTGGCATCCCTGGGAGTGCTCACCGCCGGCGTGGCGCACGAATTGACCAACCCCCTGAACAACATCTCGATGATAGCCCAGAACTTTGTCGAATATCACGATTTCCTGAACAGGGAGAACAGGATAGAACTAATGAGGAAGGTGGAGGGCGAGGCCGAGAGGATCCAGGAGATCGTCAGGAACCTCCTGGACTTCTCGAAGCCCAAAGAGGCAAACCTCAAAGAGGCCGATATAAACGATACCTTGCAGAAAGCGCTGAAGCTGATGCAGAACACCCTTGACATCTCAAATATCGAGACCAGACTGTCTCTCCGGTCTGACCTTCCACACGTCTTCATAGATGGCCACCAGATAGAGCAGGTTTTCGTGAACCTCATCCTGAACGCGGTGCACGCGATGTCGCCATCGGGAACCCTTTATCTTGCAACGGGATTCAGCGAGAACGGTGACACGGTCAGGATCGAGGTCAGGGACACCGGCAAGGGTATACAGCCCGAATTTCTTCCCCATATATTCGACCCGTTTTTCACTACGAAAGGTGTGGGCGGGACGGGTCTCGGGCTGTCGGTCAGTTACGGCATAATCAAGAACCACAAGGGCAACGTCAGGGTGGAAAGCACGGTAGGGGCGGGGACTACCTTTACTATCGAGCTTCCGGTATACAAAGGAAAGGAGGCAGGAGATGAACAAATACAGGATAATGGTGATCGATGACGAAAAGATAGTCTGTGATATGGCGAAAATGTCTCTGGAGCAGGAGGGTTACGATGTGGAGACGTTTATGAACGCGGAACCTGCGCTGAAGAGGCTTGCAGAAGAAAAGTTTGACATAGTAGTCACCGATTATAAAATGAAAGGCATAGACGGGATGGAGGTGCTGAGGACCGTAAGAAAACTTTACGCAGGCACCAAGGTGATAATGATTACGGCCTTTGCAAACCTGGATGCGGCGATAGAGGCACTGAGGTCTGACGTGCACGACTTCTTTCCCAAGCCAGTCAAGATCAAAGAGCTGAAGGCGTCGATCCAGAGGGCGCTTGATGAAGGAAACAAGTGACGGAAACATCCTGGGGAACATGAAAAATCTCGTCGGACATTTGAAGTCTTTTTTCGGACTATCAAGGAAGCAGCAGGGGGGACGCCTTCCGTTCACGGAGGCCTTCGAGAGGTTCAGGGGGGTCCTGGACAACAACAACCGCGCGCTTGAGATCATCACGGATATGGGGGAGAAGCTGGGTGGCGACTATCTATTTGACGTCAACTACATCAAAGACGCCTATTCGCGGCTGTCAGCTGTTGTCGCCGGCGCCATCAGCAACTTTGACACCCTGACCCGGGGCAGGCACGCGCAGTTGCTCGGGGTGTTCAACCGGATCAACTCCCAGGTCACAGGGATGATATACGATGTGGCGTCCGTCACGGGGGAGAGGGTTTTCTTTTACGAGGATATTTCCTGGGACATGTCCCGGGAGGTCGGGGGGAAGAATGCCGCCCTCGCAGAGCTCAGAAATTATCTGAGGCTTGACGTTCCGGAGGCCTTCGCCATCACTACCCGCGCCTTCGACGAATTCATGGAACATAACGAACTGACCGCCGCGGTGGACAATCTCCACGGCGGCGGAGGACCTCATGAAGAGAAGCTTGCCCGGCTGCGGGATTTGATTATGGAAGCGGAAATCCCGCCGGGGGTCGGTTCCGACATCGAAGCGGCTCTGGATAAGATGAAGAAAAGATGCGGCGACCCATGTTTTCTGGCTGTGAGGAGCAGTGGAGAGGATGAAGACGGGGAGTTTTCCTTTGCGGGACAGTTTGAGACAGTGCTGAATGTGCCCCTTGAATGCGAGGCTGTAAAAAGGGCCTACAAGAAGGTTATCGCAAGCCTTTTTTCGGCCAAGGCTGCGGCATATCAGGAGAGGATCGGTTATGAAACAGGGAAGATGAAGATGGCGGTAGGGTGCGTTGTCATGGTGGATGCGGTAGCGAGCGGAGTGATATATTCCTCCAGTCCCGATGGAGAAAGGCGGACCCTTATCGTCAACGCTACATGGGGATTGGGAGAATCAATAGTCGAGGGCCGGACAGACAGTGACTTCTACCGCGTAAAAAAGGATATCGTACCGGAAATAGTCAACGAGAAGACGGGCGGCAAACAGTTCATGGTCGTGAGCCGGCCGGGAGGAGGGACGGCGAAGGTCGAAACGCCCGTCGACCGGGCGGGGAAACCCTGTCTCACGCCGGAACAGGTGAAGGAGCTGGCCGGCCGGGCCATCTCGATAGAAAGGCATTTCAGGAGGCCGCAGGATATCGAATGGTCGATCGACTCAAGTGGAAAAATCTACATCCTCCAGGCCAGGCCTCTGCGGATCGAGGAAAGGGCGGCAGTCGAGACAGGCCCTGCTCCCCGCGTGGAAAGGCCCGGACGTATCCTGATGAAAGACAGGGGGATTATCGTCCAGAAGGGGACGGGCGGCGGTACGGTCTTCATCGTGCGGACCCCCGACGACCTCGAACATTTTCCGAAAGGTTCCGTGCTTGTTGCAAGACACGACTCTTCGAATTTTGTGCGCGTCATGCCGTTCCTGTCCGCGATAATAACGGACACGGGCACGCCGACGAGCCACATGTCCTCCCTCTGCAGGGAATTCAGGGTGCCGACCATAGTCAATGCCGGCGATGCCACCGGCACGCTGAAACAAGGGCAAAAAGTTACCGTGCAGGCGGCTGAGGACGGATCGACCGCTATATATGAGGGCATTCACAGGGACCTGATCGAGTATTCAGAGAAGACCTCCATGAAGATGGAGGACGTCTATGAGTACCGTAAGAAGAGGTTTGTCCTCAGGTATATCTCGCCGCTGAACCTCGTCGATCCCCTTCTGGACAATTTCTCGCCCGAGAGATGCAAGACCGTCCATGATATCCTGAGGTTCATGCACGAAAAGTCGGTGGCGGAACTTGTGGACAGTGCCAGGTACGGCACCTCGATGCTGAAGAGGCACGCCGCGGTAAAACTGGACCTGCCCATACCGGCCGGGATCATTGTAATCGATATCGGCGGAGGGTTGAACATCGAGCCGGGGCAGGGAAAAGCTACGTTTGAGCAGATCACGTCGATGCCTCTCAGGGCGATTGTGAAGGGTATGATGCACCCCGGTGTCTGGAATTCCCGTGCTGTTTCCCTGAAGGTAAATGATTTTCTGTCAAGCATGATGAGGATGTCGGACATAACGTCCGGCGACAGCGAATACGTGGGCTACAACGTCGCAGTGGCATCCGGTGAATATATGAACCTGAGCCTGAGGTTCGGTTATCATTTCAACATGATCGACTGTTACTGCAGTGAAAATACCCGTAACAATCATCTCTATTTCAGGTTTGTCGGCGGCGCCACGGACATCGTAAAACGCTCGCGGCGGATAGAGCTTCTCGCGACCATTTTAAGGGAATACGGCTTCAACATAAAATCAAAGGGCGATCTGATCATCGCGAGGCTTGCAAATATAAGCAGCGACGAACTGGTCGGACTCCTCGATCAGACAGGGAGGCTGATCGCCATTACACGGCAACTGGACGCCGTCCTTAATGACGACAGCGACGTCGAACTGTACTCGCGGAATTTTATCGGGGGGAAGTACGAATTCTAGCCGGCGCGCCCGGGACTTCTTTAACGTGTTCAATAAACGGACCTTTTCCAAGAGCTGCCTTGTAAAGAAGACGCCCTGGAGGAGTTGAGACATGATACCCCTGAGCGATGCTGACCGGAGGCCGGTACAATTTCCGCTCGTCACTGTCCTGATCATTGGCGCCAACTCCGCTGTTTTCCTGCTGGAGCTCCTGAAGGGGCCGCATTTCATACTGGCCCTGTCCTACGTCCCGGCCAACATCGTCCGGGGCAGGGACCTTGTCACCATTGTCACGGCGATGTTCGTTCATGCCGGATGGTTTCACATCCTTGGAAACATGGTCTATTTCTGGGCCTTCGCTCCGGAGATCGAAGACGTAATGGGACGGTGGCGTTTCGCAGCGTTTTATCTGGCGGGAGGGCTTGTCGCTTCCCTCGTCCAGATAGGGGTAAATCCTGTCTCGACCCTCCCCAATCTGGGGGCCAGCGGCGCTATCGCCGCCGTGATGGGCGCCTTTCTCATAACATTTCCATAAGACAGAATCCGCACCATCGTTCTGCTCGGATTTTTTGTGATCATACCTTTCATCCCCGCTATGGTGCTTGTCGGGATCTGGTTCCTTCTGCAATTATTCAGCGAGGTCGGTTCGGTGATGGCAGGACAGACCGGCGGGGTCGCCCACATGGCCCACATAGGAGGTTTTGTCTTCGGTCTCGTGACGGCTCGCATCTTTGAGACACGAGGGGGAAGGCCCGGTCGCCTGGCGGGGAGACAGCGGTGACCCTGCGTGACCGCATATTCTTTGCCTGTATCCCCGCCCTGATGGAAGACGGGAACGTACGTCTCAGACCTCTCCGGATTGGGGACGGAGCTTTCCTGAAATCAGGATTCAACAGGCAGGAGAGCCTCAGGGCCTGCGGTCTTTCCTCGCCGGTTTCCTCATCGGGGGCCGCGATCCGCCGGTGGATAAAAGGAACGTATGATGTTGCCTGGTGCATCGAGATTGACTCGCGACCCGCCGGATTCGCCGGCATTTACCGTCTCAGACCGGGAGAATCGGCCGAGGCGAGCCTGATGGTATTTGACGGGAAACTGAGGCGCCGCGGTTACGGCAGCAGGGTATTCCGTATGGTCTCGGAGATGCTGGTCATGCGCACCGGGGTAAAGAAGCTTACCGTCAGTGTCCTGAAGGAGAATCAGGCGGCACTGTCATTCTGGGGAAAAATGGGCTTCGAAGGCGCCAGTTGCAATGACGGCGTCTGCAGCATGGAGCTTGATTTATCGCACGGTTTTCCGTTGAAGATACAGTCCTCATGAGATATAATGTTTGCGAAAGTCCGGCAACAAGTCAGGCATCGCGGAATATGCCGGGACCATGACCGGTTAATTCTTTCGTCTTCTGTCGTAACAATGCACCAGGAGGTATATAGATGGACGATGTAAAGCGTATTCTTGTTGTAAGCAGGATGACGAGGTACTGCGCCATGGCTGTCAGGTACGGGGTCGCTCTCGCCCGGCAGTACGGGGCCGAGTTGCACATCCTTCATGTGTTTTACGATCCTTTCGTACTGGGCGGCTGGAACATGCCCTATCCTTCCATCGAAGACGCTTACCGAAAGTCTCTGGAGGATGCCAAGGAAGAGCTGGACAAGATCGTTTACCATGAGGTCAAGCGAGGCATGACCGTGAAGGAGCAAGTCAAGGGAGGAAGGCCCACCAGGCAGATACTCGAATATGTGAAGGAACAGAACATAGACCTGATGATCCTGCTTTCGCACGGGGAATGGAGGCTTGAGCACTTTCTCTTCGGCCGGTCCAATGAAGAGATAATCCGCAAGATGCCCTGCTCTGTCCTCATGATCAAACAGGAGCCGGAAGAGGTGCCGTTTGAAGAATGATCGCCGCCACTGACATTCTGACCTCCTTGGGAAGCAGATGGTTAGAGCGACGACTTAATTTTTTGCAGAAATTTCTTGTGGTGTTTTCCTGCCAAATCGAGATGTCGATAAACATGAATCTTCACCGCATCCTCAATAAACACCCAAATAAGGCAGTAAACCCATACTAACCCCACCAGCGACCAGGGGATGCGGGCCACCAGGACACCGAACCCGACGATCATCGCTGCCACTGTCTGGGTTCCTAAAATAGCCGCCAGCAGGATCGGCGCAGGATATGGCTTCGACAAAAAAGGTCGTCTGGTCCGGGCCACAAACAGGGTCAGATGGCCCGCAACCGCCAGCTTAAGGTAGATAAGCGACTGTATCTGTGCGTTATTGATCTTCAGTAGCAACTTGGCGATCAGCAGCATACCAAAGGTTTCGGCTACGCCGACGAGGCCCAGAATCGTGGCAATGGTCAATACGCGGTGCATGTCCCAGCGGACCGGATCGGGGTCCAGCCAGGTGTTGTCATAGGCAATCGTCATGATCGGCAGATCATTCAGTAATGCCAGCAATATGATCATTATCGTGGTGATGGGATAAAAATTAAAAGCGATCATTGCCAGCACCACGAAAAACATGATGCGGATAGTTTCAATGATCCGGTAGATGGCGTAACTGTTCATGCGCTCAAAGATCTTTCTCGCGGACTCTACCGCCTGAACTATGACCGAAAGACCGGGCGCCGTGAGCACCAGGTCCGCCGCTGCTCGTGCCGCGTCGGTCGCCGCGCTCACGGCAATGCCGGTGTTGGCCTGCTTCAGAGCTGGCGCGTCATTGACGCCATCACCGGTCATTCCCACAATATGACCGCGATCCTGGAGTGCTCTTACAATATTGAATTTATGTTCCGGAAAAACCTGGGCAAACCCGTCGGCATCCTCTATGCGCTCAGCCATATCGGAGGAGCCCTTGTCCTTCGAACTGGCTGTCCCCAAGAGTTCCTCCGTAACGTAAATATCGGATCCGAGAGAGAGCCTGGACGCGATCTCTTTCGCAATGGCCAGGTTGTCGCCTGTCAGCATTTTTACCTTGATGCCGTGTTCTCCGGCCCTCTTGATGGTGTCCGCCGAATCCTCCCGGGGGGGATCGAAGAGCGGCAGGAGGCCCATGAAATCCCACCGGTCCGTCGCCCCCGCGGCGGTCCTCGCAACGCCGAGAGTGCGATAACCCTGTCCAGCAAATTCGGTTACCTTATTGTTAACTTTCTCTGCGAGTTCTTTTGTCGGCTTGCACAAATCGAGAACAACCTGAGGCGCACCTTTTGTGACTTTGAATATCTCCTCGCCTTTTTTGATTTCCGCCTCGGTCCGTTTACGGACAGGGTCGAAGGGTACAAATTTTAGCTGTGTATAACCCGCCATCGCGTCCGCGCTCGCCAGTCCCTCCATTACTGCAAGATCGATGGCGTCACGGTCCTCGGCTTTCGACGCCAGCGATCCCGCCAATATCAGTTTCTGGACGTCTTTTTCCCCGAAGGGCGCTGGTTCTCCAAGGGTAAGCCTGTTCTGGGTGAGCGTCCCTGTCTTGTCCGAGCAGAGGATATCCATTCCGGCCATCTCTTCGATGGACTCCAGCCGCGTTACGATCGCCTTCATCTTTGCAAGAGATGCGGCGCCTATCGCCATGGTTACGGTCAGCACAGCCGGCATTGCCACCGGAATGGCGGCGACGATCAAGATCAAGGCAAACTGCACGAGAGTGAGAAAGGCGGCGCCCCGGGAGAGCATAAATACGACAAGCAAGACGGTAAGACCAAGACTCAGATAGATTAGGTAATCGCCGATCGTGAGTACGGCCTTCTGAAAGTGGGATATTGATTTCGCAGAAGAGACCAGTTTGGCCGTCTTGCCGAAAAAGGTTTTTGAGCCTGTTGCCGTCACAACTGCCACCATCTCACCCTTCTTGGCAACCGACCCCGAATAGGCTAGATCCTCTACCTTCTTGTTAACGGGCAGGGACTCTCCAGTGAGGGCTGACTGGTCTACGCTCAAATAATCGCCCTCCATCAGTTTTACGTCTGCCGGGACGATATCCCCCAGACGCAGGCGAATAATATCTCCCGGCACCAACGTTGATGCGTCGATCTGTGCCCACTTCCCGCTGCGTTTGACCCTGGCCTTGACGGCCAGTGTCTTTTTCAGCGCCTCCACCGCGTTGGCTGCCTGGTGCTCCTGCCAGAAACCGACCACGGCATTAAAGACCAGCAAGATAACGATAATGATAAAATCGGCCCAGCGTCTTACAACCATGGAGAGGCCCGCCGCCACCTCTATCATCCAGGGGATGGGACCCCAAAAGTAAGAAAGAAATTTCAGAAAGGGACTGACCTTCTTTTCTTCCAGTGCGTTTGGACCGTATTGAGTCAGCCGGCGGGCCGCCTCATCATCGGAAAGGCCTTCCGGTGACGTTTCCAATTGACGCAACAGTTCTTTTAAGGATAATTTTTCAGTCTCCGCACTCCCGGTATTGTTCATCCTGCGTCTCTCTTTCCGTTGTCAGAAGCTGGACCCGCAATTTATTACCAGTATATCTCAACGCCCACGTCATTTCAACGGACTATTTCAGAGCACTTTCATTGACGCTGACATTGTGGGAATGTCAGCCACTGGCCGGGAGGGATCCGAAATATTACCCGAAACATTCCTGGCTCAGCGGCGTCCCAAGCCGTACTTGTTTAGTGCGGCGCTTCATTATTTTCGGTAAGGCCGATTGTAAGCGGTCCCTTTCTCTGCTATACATGGAAGTAAAAGGAGGGGCTGTCATAAACACCGGACAATTTTTGAGAAGGACTTTTCTCAAAAAAGCAGGTGGGCATAAGGGACGTAACCGTGTCGACGATCAGCGGTAAGACGTGGGGAGAGATAATGGGAGCACCTGTCGGGGGAACAGGACGCGGCAGTTATTATAAATTATCTGGCTGCCCGATACGGGGCAGGAAAGTAAAGGTGGATGCATGATGAAAAAAATCACGATCTTGGGTATCATGTTGGCGCTGGTGGCTATTATCTACGCCTTTCCTGCTTTTGCCGGTACCGATGACGCTCTTCTGAGTCGCGCGAAACAGTTTTTCGGTCCGCTTCCGTCGGCCATGACGTCCCCGGAGAACCCGATAACGCCGGAAAAGGTCAAGCTGGGCAAGATGCTCTTCTACGAATGGAGGATTTCGTCGGACGGCACGGTGAGCTGCAACAGATGTCATCAGTTCAATTTCTACGCTACCGATGCCCTGAAGAAATCGATCGGGGTGAGGTGCAGGGAGAACCCGCGGAACTCGCCTACCGTCCTGAACGCGGCGGACCAGATAGCCGAGCACTGGATAGGCAACCGTAAGAGCGTCGAGGACCAGGCTAAACAGGCCCTTTTAGGAAAGGCCTCGTTCGGGATGCCTTCTTACGAATCGGTAGTGAAAAGACTCGGGAAACTCGGGTACGGGCCTTTCTTCAAAGACGCCTTTCCCGGAGAGGACGACCCCGTCTCCATGGACAACTTTGCGAAGGCTGTAGGCGCCTTCGAACGGACTCTCGTAACGCCGTCACCCTTCGATGCATATTTGAAGGGTAACACAAACGCCCTGACGGAGAGGCAAAAGAAAGGACTGAAAACGTTCATCGACACCGGTTGTATGACATGCCATTCAGGCACTTACGTCGGGGGACAGATGTACCAGAAATTCGGGATATTCGCCCCTTACTGGAAATACACAAAGAGCGGGAAGATAGATAAGGGCAGATATGCCGTGACCAGGAACGAGGCGGACAGATATGTCTTTAAAGTGCCTGTCCTCAGAAATGTCGAAAAAACGGCCCCCTATTTCCACGACGGTTCAGTGGACAGGCTGGAGGAGGCCGTATTTATCATGGCGAAAATCCAGTTGGGGAAAACTCTGAACAAAGAGCGGCGGGATGACATTGTCGCCTTTCTGAACTCCCTGACAGGTGAACTTTCCGATGAGATCCTTAAGGTCCCCCTGTTGCCGGCGAAGGATTGATTCTCTCCTTGCAGATCAGCAAGGAGATCCCGGCGGTCCTCCGGTTGTCTCAAATCTGCTTTTGTGCTATATTGTCTCCAGTCTTATTTTGTTTTCTTGAGGTACCCTCGAGAAATTTTCGATCCGGGAGGCTGAAATGGAAGATGTTAAGAAAATTCTTGTCGTAAGCAGGTTGACCAGAGAATGCGAGAAGGCCCTACATTACGGTGTGTCCCTCTCCAGGAAATACGACGCGGAACTCAATATTATTTATGTGATCCACGACCCGCTGCTTGGGGGAGGATGGAACCTTCCGATACCAGCGATAGAAGAGGCTTACAGGGAATCCCGGGAGGAAGCCAAGAAGGCATTGGACAGGATTATAGGGCTGGAAAGAGAAAAGGGCATGACCATTAACGAACTCATCCGGGACGGGGAGCCTTCCAGGGAGGTATTCAAGGCGGTGGAGGAAAAGAATATCGACCTGATCATCATGGTTTCCCACGAAGAGGGGCGACTGGAACATTTTCTCTTCGGGCGCACAAACGAGAGGATTATCCGGAAGATGCCCTGCTCGCTCCTGCTTGTAAAGAAGGAACCCGAAGCCGTTGACAATCTTGATTAGTTTCGTGACAGTCGGCAGATAGGAAGGAGAGGATAATGATTACAAAGATCCTTGTCGCAACAGACGGCTCGAAAACAGCCATGAAATCCGTCAAATACGCGGCCGACCTCGCCCGGCAGACCGGTGCAAAGATCATAGTCCTGAGCGTCGTGGACAGGAATTACGTCATTACACAGTCGATACCCGCCGTCTCCACGCCTACCCATATTACCGAGTCTGTGGAAGACTACATGAGGCATGCCGCGGAGGCATACCTGTCTTCAGCGGAAAAGCTGTGCAAAAAGAAAGGCGTTGAGACGAAAACCGTAGTCAGGTCGGGTCATCCCGTCGAGCAGATTGTCAGGGAGGCCAGGAAATCAAAGGTCGATCTGATTGTAATGGGCTCACATGGGAAGAGCGCCATCGAATCCGCCGTGCTGGGCAGTGTCACCTACGGCGTAATACATAACGATACAAGGATCCCGGTGCTCGTAACGAGAATGTGAAGCGCCGGCCCCTTCACGGATGAAAGGGGCCTTATCGAGCAATGCCCGAAATTCCGGACGAACAGAAGAAATCCACCAGGGTACAGAACCGACGGGTCCATATGGCGAACGAACGGACGTTCCTCGCCTGGATACGGACCAGCCTGGGGATAATGGCCTTCGGATTCGTTGTCGAGAAATTCGCCCTGTTCGTCAGACAGATATCGTACTATATCGAACAGACTGGCATGCCTAAAGGACCCAAGCCGCCGCCTTCATCCGGTTATTCCTCTGTCCTCGGCATATTCCTGGTCGGACTCGGGGCGCTAGCCGGATTGCTGGCCTTTATCAGATACAAGAAAGTGGAACGGCAGATAGACGAAGACACCTATCACCCGTCGATGATATTGAACAGTATGCTCATGGTATCGGTACTGGTCATCGGGATTTTCCTGATATTCTATCTTATCCAGAGCATCTGATGAACTTTTTCAGATCATGGCCTTCAAAACTTCGCCCAGCCTACATATCCCGGTGCGTATGGTCTCTTCATCCACACTTGAATAGTTCAATCTCAGGGTATTGACGTTGCTCCTGTTGACATAGAACGGGTCACCAGGTACAAAAGCCACTTTCTTCTCTATCGCCTTCTTAAAGACCTCAACTGCCGGGAGACCTTCCGGAAGAGTAATCCAGAGGAACATCCCTCCCTCCGGCTTCGTGTAACTGGTCTCCTCGGGGAAGTGTTCCTCTATCGCAGCCACCATGGCGTCACGCTGCCTGCCGTATGCCGCTCTTATCTTCTCGATATGTTCGTCGATGTCGTAGTCCGTGAGGTACTGAAGGATTATCCTCTGACCGAAGTAGTTCGTGTGCAGGTCCGACGCCTGTTTCGCAATGATCAGCTTGTCCATGACTTCATCTCTGGCAACGATCCAACCGATCCTGAAGGAAGGCACCACTATCTTCGAGAACGAGCCGAGCAGGACGGTGTTATGGGGAATCAGTTTGTGGAAAGACGGCTTGTCTTCCCCGATGAACCGCAGTTCTCCGTATGGGTCGTCTTCCACGAGGAGCGTACTCCTGCCCCCCAGGATGGAGGCCACCTGCCTGCGGTTTTCTTCCGAGTAACTTATTCCCGAGGGGTTCTGGAAGTTCGGTACGCAATAGAACAGCTTGCTCCCGCTGCCTGAAGCGGCCGCCTCCAGCCCCGCCAGATCTATCCCCCCCATGCCAACGGCGACGGGGTGAAAAGTAGAGCGGTATACCGAAAATGCCTGGATGGCACCGAGGTAGCCCGGCTCCTCTATTATCACACCGTCCCCTTCGTTCAGGAGAGTCTTTCCGAGGAGGTCCAGGCCCTGCTGCGAACCCGTAGTGATCAGGATGTTGTCGGGACTGACGGAAATATCCTTCTTCTCCCTGTACCTTGCGGCGATCCATTCCCTGAGCTCCCGGTGGCCTTCGGAGGAACTGTACTGAAGCACGTCCATGCCGGCCTCGTCGAGCACCTTGTCAGTAGATGCCCTTATTTCCGTAAGCGGAAAGAGATTGCGGTTTGGCAGCCCCCCGGCAAAGGAGATTACGGATTCATCGACCGCAACCTTCAGGATCTCCCTGATAAACGACCTCGGCACATCCGATATCCTGTCGGAAAAAATACTGCCCACGTTCTCCCGCTCCTCTTAAAATGTCCGTTGTTTAGCTTACCACAGATCACGCCGGATAAGTCATAAGTCTTATTGGCCTTATACGGCTTATTGGTATCTTGCGAAATGGGAGTCGCAACTTTTAAAATGTCACATGGCAACCATCAAGGTCCTTCCTCCCGCCCTGAGGAACAAGATCTCCGCCGGTGAAGTAGTCGAGAGACCCGCCTCCGTCGTCAAGGAGCTGATCGAAAATTCGGTTGACGCAGGAGCCACCGATATCAGAATCGAAGTCTCCCACGGAGGGAAGCAGATGATCAGGGTTTCCGACAATGGACGCGGCATGCAAAAAGAAGACGCCCTGCTCTGTTTCGAGCGTCACGCTACGAGCAAGCTTGTGGATGAAACGGGACTCTTCGATATCAGGACCCTGGGGTTCCGCGGAGAGGCCCTCCCGTCGATAGCCTCGGTATCACGGGTAAAGCTCGTTACGGGGATAAAAGGCTCTTCCGCCGGCGTGTCCCTGGAGATTGCCGGGGGAGAGGTAAAGGGGATAAAGGATTCGTCTTTCGCCGGGACTTCAATCACCGCAAGTGATATATTCTTCAATACCCCTGCGAGGAAGAAGTTCCTGAAGAGGGACAGCACCGAGCTGTTCCATATCATGGATGCCTTCACGAAAGAGGCGGTCGCACGCCATGAGATCTCATTCTCACTTTTTACGGACGGCAAAGAGGCCATGGTCTTCCCGAAGGCCTCGGGGCCCCGGGAGAGGATATTGCAGGTCTTCGGCCCGGAGTTCCTCGACGGCCTTATCGAGATCGGGGCGGACGAGGACCATATGAGACTCACCGCCCTTATCTCCAACGGCGGCAATTTCAGGAAAAGCAGGTCCCATCAGTTCGTCTTCGTAAACACAAGGCCGGTAAGAGACCAGACCGTCAGCTCCGCCCTGTATAAGGCATACGAAGGCATTCTTCCCGGAGGAAGTCACCCAGTCTTTTTCCTCTTCCTCGAACTCGACCCGGGGAAGGTCGACTTCAACGTCCATCCCACAAAGAGAGAGGTCAGGTTTGAGGAAAAGGAGCGGATATACAGGTTCATTTACGGCCGTGCGAGAGAAGCTGTGAGAGGCGAGAGAAGCAGGTATGCGGCACACTTCGCGCAGATGCCCGGGATGACCGTTCAGGCGACTCAAGACTGTTTGTCTTCGCCCTCTGCGTCCGCCGTTACCCTCGTATCGGAGAATGAACCACTTCCATACAGGCCGGTCCTGCCGTTCATCTATCTCGGCGAGACATTTGTCGCCGTTTCGGGCGTGGGGGGCCTTACTGTCATCGATCACCATGCAGCCCATGAGAGGATTCTTTATGAGAAGTTCCTGCGCAGGATCGACTTGGGCTCCTATCAGCTCCTCTTCCCGGCGCAGATCAAGCTCTCCCACAAGGAGTCCAGGCTGATACTCGAAAATAGGGACCTTCTCTCGGATTTCGGCATCGAGGTCGATGACTTCGGTCATGATGTCCTCACCATCCGGGCACTCCCCTCTGCACTGGAGGGGGCGGACCTCAGGTCGGTCCTCTCCGATGCGGCAGAAGCCATGCTCGAAGGCGTCCGGCCCGGCAGATCGCTGAAAGAAACCATTGCAGCGAGAATAGCCTGCCACAGCTCGGTGAGAGGCAGAGAAATCCTGAACCAGGAGGAACTGTCCCGTCTCCTGTCCGATCTCGAAAAGACGGAACATCCGGACCAGTGTCCGCACGGAAGGCCGACGCGACTCTTTTTCTCCCTGGATGATCTGAAAAAGATGTTCAAGAGGAAATGAAAAAGGTCCTTATCCTCCTCGGCCCGACAGGCGTCGGGAAGACAGGAGCATCCATTCTGCTTGCAAAGGCCCTCGGCACCGAGATCATAAGCGCCGACTCCATGCAGATATACAAGGGAATGGATGTGGGCACCGCAAAGCCGACAAGGGAAGAGAGGAAAAAGGTCAGGCATCACATGGTTGACGTCGTCAACCCCTTCGAATCCTTCAGTGCGGGCCGGTACGTGGAAGAAATAGTGCCTCTCATCGACAGGCTCCACAAAAGAGGGAGGATGCCCCTTATTGTCGGCGGGACCGGCCTGTACATCAAGGCGATCACGCGGGGTATTTTCAGCGGCCCGCCGGCGGACTGGAACCTGAGGGAAGAGCTGCTGTCTCTGGAGGAAAAGGAGGCGGGTGCCCTGCATGCTTACCTCGAAGAAATCGATCCACGGGCAGCCGCGAGGATTGAGCGAAACGATATCAGGAGGAGCCTGAGGGCGCTGGAGGTCTGCCTCAAGGGCCGCGAAAAGATGTCAATTCTTCAGGAGACACTGACAAGGCCCCTGCCCTATGAGTTCATCAAGATAGGGCTGACAAGAGAAAGAAAGGAACTCTACCGGATCATAGACGAGAGGGTGGATGCCATGTTCAGTGATGGGCTTCTGGAAGAGGCGGGGCGGCTTCTTTTTTCGGGACCGGACAGGACGCCGCTGCAGGCCATCGGATACAAGGAACTCGTCCCCTATTTTGATGGAGCGATCACGCGGGAGGAGGCGGCAGACACCATAAAGAGAAACACCAGGAGATATGCCAAGAGGCAGTTCACGTGGTTCAGAAAGGAAGAGGGCATTATATGGGTGGACATTACCGGAATATATGAGAGCCGTATCGCATTTGAAGCGGTGAAGACCGTCCTTGCAACTCTCCTTCCGGACGTGCTGGAATAGGGTGTGTCTATGGACCCGTTTTTCCTGCCTCGCCCCGGGCCTATATAATTATCATCTTCACCTGAGTTATAATAGTGCCGTACAATATCGTAAATGATCAGACAATGATAATCAATGACAAAATAAACTTGAACGACATTACAGGGGGGGCAGGGGAATGACTACTGTGAAGACCCAGAGTTTTCAGGACAGCTTTCTCAATCAGCTCAGGAAGGACAAGATGCCGGTTGTGGTTTATCTGACGAACGGGGTCAGGCTCAAGGGAGTGATAAAGGCATTCGATAATTTTGTGATCGTTCTGTCGGACATAAGTCAGCAGCTGATTTACAAACATGCAGTTTCCACTATCGTACCGGAAAGGGACCTCGACTTAAGATTTGAAAGCCAGCAACAGCAGCAGTAGTCATAAGAACCCCGCCCCGACGGTGGACATCATCATCCGATATATGAACGGAATCGTGCTGGTCGAAAGGAAAAACCCGCCTCCCGGGTGGGCGCTTCCCGGGGGATTTGTTGATTACGGGGAAACCCTTGAGCACGCTGCCGTCAGGGAGGCACTGGAAGAGACGGGACTCGGCGTGAGGCTTGTCCGCCAGTTCCATACTTACTCCGACCCCGCCCGTGACCCCCGGCAACACACGATTTCGACGGTGTTCGAAGCGGAAGCGGAGGGGAAGGCGGAGGCCGGGGACGATGCGGCGAAGGTAGGCGTCTTTGCCGCGGGCGCTTTGCCCGAGAATATGGCCTTTGACCATAGACGGATCTTGGAAGATTATTTCACAGGGAGGTATTGATCACATGCTCAAAATGATGAGGGAAAACGCCAAATATTTCTACGTGCTTTTCTTCATTATAATACTCTCTTTTATTTTCTGGGGAGTCGGCACGATGGACAATGGAAAGGGCGCGAACTTCATAGCGGAGGTAGGAAGCTACAAGATCTCGGTGCCTGAATACTGGAGGAGCTATGACAACATGGAACGCTTCTACCAGGACCTTTACAAGGACAAATTCACCGACGAGATGAGGAAACAGCTCAAGGAACGCGTTCTTGACTCGATGGTGGTAAACAGAATCCTCCTCATTGCGGCCAGGGAAAACGGGATCACCGTAAGCGACGACGAGCTTAATGAGGCGATAAGAAGCAACCCGGCTTTCCAGCGGAACGGATATTTTGACGTCAATGTTTATCGTAACAGGCTGAGACTGTCGAGGATAAGTCCCGAGGAGTTCGAGGCGTCCAAGCGGCAGGAACTGCTGGCCCAGAAGACCCGCCGGATGATAGAACTGGCAGCCAGCGTCCCTGCTGAGGCACTCCAGAAGGTTTCTGGCAACGAGAAGACGGCCGAGGCTCTCAGGCAGGCTATGGCGAACCAGGCAAAGGACGAGGCGGTGCAGGCATATGTCGAAGCATTCCAGAAGAAGATACACATAAAGATAAACAGGGACCTCATATCATGACCGGGGAAGGAGGGAGAAAAGACCTTAAATGGCTGAGACAGGTCTCGTCCTTTACCTCTTCGCGTATAATCCTGACGGCGAATCATTACCGCATATTCGACCTTCTTGAGGACGGCGGGAAGTCATCGGCCCAGGTTTCAAAGACTCTGAAAACGGACGGTCGTGCCACTGAGCTTCTGCTGAACAGCCTCGCGGCGATCGGACTCCTCAGTAAGAAGAACGGCCGGTACCGAAACGAGGAGGTCGCATCTCGATATCTCGTGAGAGGCAAGGCCGGCTACCAGGGCGATATCATCGACCATTACCACACCCTTTGGAAAAACTGGTCCGGCCTCGACAAGGTGGTCAAGACCGGCAGGCCCTTCAGAAAATCCCACGACCACGGTTCGTTCATTCTCGGCATGCATAACATCGCTCTTCAAAGGGCGAAGGATGTCGTGGCCGATATCGACCTGCGCGGCGTGAGAAGTGTCCTCGACCTAGGGGGAGGACCGGGCACCTATTCGATGGCCTTTGCGCGTAAAGATATCGCGGCCACCCTTATTGACGCCCCGGAAACGATGAAGATCTCAAGACGCCTGATAAGAGAGGCCGGCCTCCGGAAGATGATTACCCTCAGAGCGGGTGATTTTACAAGGGACGACTTGGGAAGGGGTTATGACATGGTTTTCATATCACAGATATTTCATTCCTACGGCCCTGAAGCCTGCACGGCCCTGCTCAGAAAGTGTTATTCTTCCCTGAATCCCGGCGGGAAGGTGGTCGTTCAGGAATTCTATCTGGACGAGACAAAGGCCGGCCCGCCGCAGGGCGCAATCTTTGCCATAAACATGCTGGTCAATACCCCTGACGGAAGGACATATACCCCCAAGGAGATCTCCGCCTGGATGAAGAAGACCGGATTCGGTCAAATCAAGACGAAGCTACTCGCTGATACCGTACTGATCACAGGCCACAAGAAGAAAAGATAAGGCCGGCTTCTCACTCCTTCTTCAGTTCAACAGTGCAGTAAGCACAGCGTGTTGCCTTGAGCGGGATGACAGACATACAGTAGGGACATTCCTTTGTTGCCGGTTCCGGGGAAGGCGCCTCCTGTTTGCGTGAAAGCCTGTTCATGTTCCTGACCACCAGGAACATCGCGAATGCGACCACAACGAAGTTTATGACCGTATTGACGAAAACGCCGTAATTTATGGTGACGGCTCCGGCCTTCTTCGCCTCGGACAGCAGCATATAGGGTCCTGCGGCCTGACCATGTTTCAGGACGACGAACAGGTTTGAAAAATCGACGCTCCCGAAAAGCAGCCCGAGAGGGGGCATGATCACATCCGAAACCAGAGATTTGATAATTGCACCGAAGGCCACCCCTATGATGATGCCAACGGCCATGTCGACCACATTCCCTTTAACGGCAAACTCTTTGAATTCCTTGAACATATCCACCCTCCTCTTGAGAAGTTTTCACATACCGGCATACATGGGACAAGGGCCTTTGCCCCCCTGGCTAAAACATATCATGGAAAGTCGGAAACTTGAAGCTTACAATCTTATGGACGGGGCGCAATTCATCTTCCCCGGCAGGGCGGGATGACAAAAGACACAAGACAAAGAAGAAGCCGCGGTCACTAACACGGCTTCTTCTCCAGCCCGAAGCAGTGGGTGATCAGGCTTCTTTCAGATAGTCGCTCCTCACTTCCTTTTCGGTGAGCGTCTCGTTGTGGGACTTCCTGGCGTGCTGAATGGCTGCAGAGATTACCTCCTTCTCATCGTGGCTCCTGATCATGAACCCGCACTTTGGGTCACATTCCACCTTCTTGAGATTTCCCGTCATCTTGAGTCATCTCCTTTCTCCGCAAAAATGTAGAGGCAAAGCCCTTAAGCTTCGCCTCTGAAAGCGCCTCTTTTTTTGGCGCCATTATCCGCCGATATAGCTTTGCGGCATTGTCTCGGCCTCCGCATTGATATAGTCCGGCCAAACTATCCGGTGCCTTTCCTCTTCGCTCTCGGCTTTCCAGTTAAGGTCACATGCCTTCGAAAGTCCGTCCAGTCTCCCGTTCAACTCCTCTATTATCATGTGGAGTGCGAAGATCTCGGGCACTACCCTTTCCTTCTCACCCGTTGAAAGACGGTCCAGCTTTCTGACCACATCAAACACCTTTGCCTGCCAATCGTAAAGCTCTGTGCTTACGTTGTCACAATAATCCTGAGTCGCCATAATGATCTCTCCTTTCTTTCTTTTATTTCGTTATATTCATCGGTTTCCATCTTTTTTTCCTCTTCTTGATTTCATAATATTGCGGCCCGGCGGGAATATCAAAATCCTTTTTTCAGGCCCTTGCGGCAGATAAGGCCAAAGAGGATAGATTGTATCCACTTTAAGAGAAAGTTTAAAGCTTAGCTCCGTTTGAGGCGAAAATATGCGTTGTTTCGCAACTCCAGAGA
>JARRRD010000016.1:0-32992 GCA_037381085.1 Candidatus Sulfobium sp. | reverse complement strand
CGCCGCGTTTTCCCGCGTAGATGAATTCAGCGTCGTGGCTGATATAGTTGAGTATCTGTGCATTCAGGTGGAAATCATATATGACAACCTCGGCCTTCTGAAGGCAGCGCAACCCCTTTACCGTAAGAAGACCTATGTCTCCCGGACCTGCGCCGACGAGATAAACAACGCCAGTTTCTTCCATGGGATATTCATTTTAGCACAAAGCTAAGAACAAACCTTCGACAGAGACTTTTCTCTCAGCCGTCGGATAGAATAAATAATGGCGAAAAAGAACTGCTGGGAAGTTATGAAATGCGGCAGGGAGCCTGGCGGAAAGAACGCCGAAGAACTGGGGATCTGTCCCGCCGCTGCTGACAAAAGGCTGGGAGGGGTACACGGCGGCAGGAAGGCGGGGAGGGCATGCTGGGTGATCGCCGGCACCTTCTGCGACGGCGTTGTTCAGGGGACTTTCGCCCAGAAGTACCGGGACTGCTCGGTCTGCGAGTTCTACAGGCAGGTCAGAAAAGATGAGGGTACCGGATACCAGACGTCCCTGGTCCTCCTCAAGAAGCTGAAAGTGTTGAAATGAGGGATAAGCCTTCGTCCCGCTCCGGATTCTTCAATGATGCGGCTATTCTATGATCACAGAATTGCGGCCGGACAATTTCGCCCGGTACATCAGGTCATCTGCGCGCTTGATCAAGACTTCGGGTGTGTCATTCATCCGCGAGATTGAGGCCCCGATCGAGATGGTGACATCGATAAATTCGTCTTCGAAGAAGGGTTTCGACTGTTCCACAAGTCTGCGGAGTTTTTCCGCCAGTGAACCCAGGGCGACCTCGTCTATATTCGCGATGAGCGCAACAAATTCTTCGCCGCCCCACCTGCAGACCACGTCGGACGATCTCACGCCGTTCTGTAATGTCCTGGCTATCATCCGCAGGAGCTTGTCTCCCATCTCAGGCCCGTAAAGGTCATTGATTTTCTTGAAGTAATCAATGTCCATAAAGAGAACGCCGAATTTCCAGTCGTACCTGTAAAATTCGTCCAGCCTGGCGTGCAGGGTCAGGTCCGCATATCTTCTGTTGCCTATCTCAGTGAGCGGATCCAGAAGGGCCAGTCGCTGTAATTGCTCGATCCTCTGCGAAAGAACAATACGCCGGGCGTTGCTGCTGAATATTTCCACCGCCCCGATGATCAGCCCCTCACCGTCCTTGATGGGACTGACCCGGACCATGACAGGCACCCTGTGTCCCTCTTTGTGTCTGAGATAGACCTCCTGCTCCAGAAGCCTGTCCTCCTTCATCGCCTTTGCGAGCGGGCACAATCCCCGGCAAAGGTTCTTCCCCTGCAAGTCAACATGCATGAGAATATTGTTCCAGCAAGGCTTCCCCACTATCTCGGAACTGCTGTACCCTGTCAGAAGCTCCGCACTCTTATTCCAGTATTTGATCACTCTGTCGGGATCGACAAAATACACCCCGTCATAGAGGTTGTCCAGGAGGTCCTTGTAAAACTCGTCAGGTTTAACCATCAATACCATTTTATTCGATTGGCAGTTGAGGAGCAATGGCTGCGCAGCGGAAAGGGGAGGGGCCTCCGCCCCGCCGCGTCATTGACAAAGTGCGGCAAGGGCAGAGGCCAGAGAGGGCACGTTTATTGTGAAAGCTTGCTGTTGACCAGGGCAGTTATGGCGTCAACGTCCTGCGGCGAAAATGAAGGTCTTATCCTCGACTTTTTTGCTTCGATCATTTCGGTGACAAATTCGATAAGTTCCAGTACATCCTTGTCCATGAGTTCAAGGCTGCGAAGCGTCTTTCTCGTTCCCGTAATTTCGCAAACCGACTCCAGGATCTCCTCGAAATCCTCAGGAGTGAGGTCGAGCCGGAAAGGTTCGAGTGCCGCAGTCCCGATAGATATCCTTCTCTCGCTCGGCGAAAAGGAAACCTTCCAGTGGCCGACTTCCTTTAGCATGATGCGGTCCGATGGATGAAAGGAGGACGGCCTTGTCCGCGGCTTCTCCGCCACAGCCTTCTCCGCAGAAGACGGACCCGAATGGCCCGCGGGAAGGATGTCCCCGGCCGGGAGGGCGGTCTCAAAAAGATGATTGCCAGACCCTCCGCCGTTTTCCGGCTCCGCCTCCACGGAATCGGAAGACAGGAAGACGGACTGGTCGAAACCGCATGTGCAGATGACGGCATTTTCGGCATTCATGAACCCGCATTCGGGACATGTCCACCCCATGGCTCGCTCCTCCTTCCATCCCCGGCATTAAGTGGGGAAAGTAAGTCTCACCCTTAGTTTCACAGGATCGGTGATAAAATTCCGTGACCAGGATCACAGAAAGACTATCGGCGCAGAGATCCTGCCTGCCTCTCACCGCCTTGTCGGCCCGATGAAGTGTCAGACCGCCGTGACGGGGCGGTATGTTTCATGGATGGTTCATGTCTCTGCATGCGGCGTGGGCACAACTCTTCCCTCCCTGATCATGAGACGGACGTCGGCGAGCCTGGCTGCCTGACTTGCGTCATGTGTTGTCATGACAACCGTGAGCCCTCCCTGCTTCTTCATCCCGAGGATGAAATCTTCGATCATCTCGCTGTTTTTCTGGTCCACGGAAGCAGTAGGCTCGTCGAGAAAAAGGATCTCCGGTCCGGTCACTACTGCCCTGGCAATACTGAGACGTTGTCCCTCGCCGCTTGAGAGAGTCAGGGCATTTTGTTCCTTCTTGCCGGCCAGTCCGAATAACTCCAGGCAGCGGTCAACCCTCTCCGCAACCTCACCTCTATTTACTCCCCTCACCTTCAGGCCGTAAGCCATGTTACCGAAAACGGATGAGTTGAAAATGCCGGCCTTCGGGAGGACGAGCGTGATCCTCCTCTTCAGGGCGATGTCCTTTGCCAGATTTTGGCCGTCGCTCAGGTAGTCTATCTTTCCCCTGTCCGGTTCTTCCAGGAGCGCGCAGAGCCTCAGAAACGTGGACTTTCCGCTTCCGTTGGGGCCCATCAACACATAGACCCCAAGCCTGTCGAAGGAAACGCCGCAACCCCGCAGGACATCGCTGCCGGGGTAAGCCTTCCAAATGTCCTCGACCTTCAGGACAAGCGCCATCTGTCGCCTCTTCTCTGGACCACATAAAGGGCCACATTTATAACCATGGATATGAAAAGAAGGACTATGCCCAGGGCGAGGGCAAGCTCGAAATTGCCCTTGTCCGTCTCCAGAGCGATAGTCGTGGTCATGACACGGGTATAGCCGGCGATATTGCCTCCGACTATCAGTATGGCCCCCACCTCGGCCATCACCCTTCCGAATCCGGCAATAAGGGCCGACATGATGCCGTAGCGGGCCTCCTTCACGATCGTGACGGTAGTCTGAAACTGCGTGGCCCCCAGGGTCCTGGCAGCCTGGCTTATGACAGGGTCAACATTGACAATGGCCGAATGAGAGAGAGAAGCCACTATCGGCAGGGCGAGGATCGTCTGGGCGACAATCATCGCACCGGGGGTATAGAGCAGCCCCAGGAAACCCATCGGACCGCTCCTGGAAAGAACAAGGTAGAGAAAGAGGCCGACCACCACCGGCGGAAGGCCCATCATTGTGTTCATCAAGCTGATTAAAAACCCCCTGGCCCTCATTCTCCTCAGAGCGACGACAGCCCCCAGCGGAAGCCCCAGAACCGTCGAGATAACCAGCGCCCATCCCGACACCTTGAGTGAAAGGAGAATTATCCTGAGGAGTACGGGGTCGAGGCTGAATATAATGGCCAGGGCCCTTCCGAAGGCCTCGATCAGGTAGTGCATGGTACTGAACTTACCCTCCGGTCCCGGGGGCTTTCATGTCCCCTTCCTCGCCCTTCCGCCTCAAGGGGGAGGGAATATGTGGAAACCCGGTTACAGAATAACAGTGCCGCGGTAACGACTTCGGCCGCCGGATATCCTGTGCCTCACTTGGCATCAGGGAAGAAAAGCTGCTGCCCTTTCCTCTTGTAAGATGCAATAATCCTCTGTCCCTCTTTCGATACGAGCCAGTTCACGAACTCCATGGCCTCCTTGTATTTTACATGCTTATACCTCGCGGGGTTCACCGCCATCACGCCGTACTGATTGAACAGGATGGGGTCTCCCTGAAGAAGAATGGCCATATCCAGCCTGTCCTTGTCCATTGTCGCAAGCCACGTTCCTCTATCCGTGAGTGTATACGCCCTCTTTTCACTGGCAATCCTCTCGGTCTTTTCCATTCCCTGGCCCACTTCGAGATACCATTTCCGGTCTTTCGGGTTAATACCCGCCTTCCTCCATATCGCCAGCTCTTTTATGTTCGTGCCCGACCTGTCCCCGCGGGACACGAAAGTAAAACCGCCCTCTGCTATCTTCCTGAACGCCGCAGCAGCAGACTTCAAGCCTTTTATGCCGGCGGGGTCGCCGGGGGGACCGATGATAATGAAGTCGTTGTACATGACGTCGTGGCGGTTGACAAAATAACCTTCCTTCAATGCCTTCAGCTCCAGCTGCTTCGCATGAACGAAGACCACGTCGGCGTCCCCCCTTTTGCCGATCTCGATGGCCGCCCCGGTCCCCACCGCAACGACATCGACGGTTATCCCCGTCTTCTTCTTGAAGATCGGCAGGATGTAGCCGAAGAGACCTGAATTCTGGGTGCTTGTCGTAGATGCACAACGGATCCTGGTTTCCGCGAAAGCGGAGCCTGCTTTTTTTCTTTCTTACTTTGCCGAAGCTGCAACTGACGGGACGGCATCCGGATAAAAAAGGCGGGAACCATGCCTGGCATAATTTGCAATGATCTTCTGCCCCTCCGCCGATGTCACAAAGGCGATAAAGTCCATGGCTTCCCTGTACCTGACACCGGGGAATCTGTCGGGATTGACGGCGATCACGCTGTAAGGGTTCTTCATAAGCGGCTCCCCGTCCCCGAGAAGAACTCTGAGCTTTACTCGTGACTGATAGTTGAGAAAGGTCCCGGTATCGGCGAGCGTATAAGCTTTCTTCCTGTCGGCGATGAGAAGTGTATCGCCCATCTTTTCACCCGTCTCGAAGTACCAGCCCTTCCCCCTGGGGTTGATGCCCGCCGCCTCCCACAGGTCCAATTCTTTTATATTTGTACCGGAATCGTCGCCCCGTGAAACAAACGGCGCCCCGGTCTCGGCGATCAGTTCAAAGGCCTCCACGGCGCTTTTTGCATCCCTTAGACGGGCAGGGTCCCCGGAGGGGCCCGGTATGACGAAATGGTTGTGCATGACCCGCCGCCTGTTGACACCGTATCCTTCGGCGACGAATTTCTCTTCCCTGAAAGGGTCATGCACGAAGAGCATGTCCGCCTCTCCCTTCTTGGCCGTCCGCATGGCCTTTCCGGTGCCGACGGCGATCACCTCCACCTTCACGTTGTAACGGGTAGACTTCTCGTATGCCGGAAGAAGCACATCGAAGAGACCCGAGTTCTGGGTGCTGGTGGTGGATGCCATAACAAGCCTTGTTTTCCTGCCCGCAGCCATATTTAAAAATAGTATCTGGGCCACTGAAAGTCAAATTATATCCTTTCATCGGACAGATGAATTATTTTCATGCATCGTGTTATAGATTTGACACGTTTTTTCTACCCTCATAGAATATTGCGTATGGAAGATCACAGACTGCGGGCATTCTGCCTCGTTTTTGAGATGAAAAGCTTTTCGAAGGCCGCAGAGGCCAAATTCCTCACCCAATCGGCCGTAAGTCACCTGATCAGGAACCTGGAGAATGAACTGGGGGCAACCCTCTTCATCCGTCGGGGTAAGACAGTCAGCCCGACACCGGCGGGAAGACTTTTCTACGCCCACGCAAAGCGCATCATGTCCCAATACGAGGAGATGGAGACCGAAATCCGCAGCCGGGTCGGCAGCGTCGCGGGACCGCTGCACATCGGCGCCACGCCTACTATCGCGGCGTACCTGCTCCCGCAGGTCTTTTACGGCTTTTCGCGACAGTACCCCGGAGTACTGATAGAACTCTCCGATATGAACTCGGAAAAGATCATTGAGAATCTCCTGGAAGGCAAAACGGAGATCGGGTTTCTGGATTCCGGGACAGGGCACCCCTCACTCTCCACGGAAGCCATAGCGGAGGATGAGATCGTCCTCATAGCTTCAGATAACAACGCACTCACAAGAATAGACAGTCCGTCGCCCCATGACCTCGTGGCCCAGCCCTTCATACTGCCCGAGCCGGGCTCCGCCACAAGGGAATTTATTGAAGGCCTTTTTAAAGAGATGGGCATAGCCCCCCGGCAGCTGAGGATACCGATGATACTCGGCAATCCCGAGTTGACAGTGGCGATGGTACAGTCCGGGGTCGGCGTATCCTTCGTCTCCCGCTGGGCGGCAAAGAAGGCCCTTCTGGACGGTTCGGTGAGGTGCGTGGACATCCCTGTCAGGAGCAGGAGAAGAAACTTCTATCTGGTCCTTGCGGCGAAGGAATCTGCCACGGCAACGACCAGGGCATTCAGGGATTTTATAAGGGGATACAAGTTCTTCACTCCTTATTATTGATCTCAGATCTTCCCGAGCGCCTGCTTCAGGTCGGCTATCAGGTCGTCCTCATCCTCCAGACCCAGGGCCAGCCTCACCAGATTATCAACCATGCCGATCTCCCGGCGATACTCCTCGGGGTAGTCGAAGAAGGACATTGTCGACATCTGCGTCACCAGGCTTTCGCTCCCCCCCAGGCTGGGGGTTATCAGGAAAAGCTCAAGGGCATCGATGAACTTCCTCGTTTCAGAGTCGCCTCCCTTCAGGAGGAAGGTAATCACGCTGCCGAAACCCTTCATCTGGCTGCTGGCGATCTTGTGGTCCGGGTGGGACTCGAGCCCCGGATACCACACCTTTTCGATCTTCGGGTGCGCCTCCAGCATCCTGGCGATTGCGAGCCCCGCCCTGTTGTGCTGCTCCATACGGAGCGCGAAGGTCTTTAGGCCCCGCTCAAGAAGAAAACATGTAAGCGGGCCCGGTACAGCTCCGATCATCCTCTGCGTGCGGTAAAGATCATTCAGCAGGTCACGGCTGCCGAGGGATACCCCGGCCAGAAGGTCGTTATGGCCGCCCAGATACTTGGTGGCCGAGTGGATAACTATGTCAACGCCCATCTCCAGGGGCTTTATGTTGTAGGGCGTAGCAAGCGTTGCATCGATTATCGTCATTACCTTATGTTCCTTGGCCACCTCCACGATGGCAGGCAGGTCCAGGCACCGCAGGTACGGGTTCGTAGGCGATTCGGTGAAAATTATGTTGGTTTCGGGCCTTATCGCATTATCGATCGACCTGGCGTCGGGGTCCACCACCGAGACCGGGATGCCGAATTTGGACAGGAAATTCGTAGCGAAGTCGCGGGTCTGGCGGTAGCAGTCGCTGGTGAAAATAATGTGTCCGTCACGGCGCATGTACGTCATAAGAGTCAGGATCACGGCCGCCATGCCGGTCGAAAACAGCACCGCCCGGCCGGCGCCTTCCACTGCGGCGAGCTTTCGTTCGCACTCCTCCTGCGTAGGATTCCCGTAGCGTCCGTACTCATGCTCGCGAATCACCCTGCCCTCGCCTTTAGCCTTCATAAACTCATATACGTCACCGGCCGTATCGAAGTAGTAATTTGATGTCTGCATGATGGGAGTCGATACCGCGTAATGGGCCTTGGGAAGACGGCCCAGGCCGTGTATCGCCACAGTAGCAGGGCGCCAATTATTATCCCGTTGTTTCTTGGGCATTCTTTTCTCTCCTCTTCTGCAACGCATGCCTGAGCGCCTCCTTGACGGCATCCACGCTCGGCGGCAGATCTATCGGCTTGTTGGCAAAACGGCAAGGGAAGTCAAGGGTCTCCTCGTGATAGCGTACCTTGAAGCTGGTGAATTTCAGCCCGTGCGCCGTCGAGATAACCACGACGCGTTCGGACCTGTCGATCTTTCCGGTCTTGATCAGTTTTATAAGTCCCGCCAGCGCAACCCCGGTGTGAGGGTCATTGAACATCCCGGTGGTGTCGCCGAGAGCCGCAGCATCTGCCAGTTCCTGTTCGGTGGCGTCGATGACGATGCCGCTGAACTGCTTCAGTGTGCGGATCGCCTTCTGAATGCTGACGGGGTTGCCGATCTGGATCGCACTGGCGAGGGTCTGCTGCGCCTGGACGGGCTCAAAGGTCTCGAAGTTCCTGAGATACGACCGGTAGAGCGGATTTGCGCGCTCCGCCTGGGCGACAACGATGCGGGGCAGCCGCGAAATCATGCCGATGTCCCTCATCATTAGCAGCCCGCTGCCGAGCGCGGAAACATTTCCGAGGTTGCCGCCCGGAATGATGATCACGTCCGGAACATCCCAGTCGAACTGTTGAACAATCTCCATGCCCACCGTTTTCTGGCCTTCGATGCGAAGGGAGTTCATGGAATTTGCCAGATAGATCGTCTCGTCCTCGGTAATCTCCCTGACAACACGCATGCAACCGTCGAAGTCCGTGTCCAATGAGAGCACGAGGGCCCCGTTGGCGATAGGCTGGACGAGCTGGGCGACAGAGATCTTTCCTTTAGGCAGCAGCACGATGGACTGGATGCCCGCAGCCGCGCAGTAAACGGCCAGGGCAGCCGACGTGTCCCCCGTAGAGGCACAGGCGACGGCCTTTATCGGCGCGCCATCGCTGATCATCTGTTTCACCTGGGACACAAGTACAGTCATCCCAAGATCCTTGAAAGAACCGCTATGAGAGTTGCCGCAGAGTTTGACCCAGAGGTTGTCGAGCCCTATTATCCTGCCGAACCGCTCGGCCCAGAAAAGGTTCGTGCCGCCCTCATAGAGCGAAACGATGTTGTCGTTGTCTATCTGGGGAAGAACCCATTCCTTTTTCCCCCAGACCCCCGAACCGTAAGGCCACTGGGTAGACTTGTAGCGCTCCTCAAAGAGCTTTACCCACGAGGCGGCATCACGACCTGCGAGGGCCTGCATATCATGACGCACCTCCAGCAATGAGCCGCAGGTCCTGCAGCGGTAGATGATCGAGTTCAGCGGATAGGTCGCCCGGCACTGCTCGTTGATACATTGAAACCAGGCTTTATATGGATTAGGCTCCATTCCCTCTCATGACCGAAATATATTATGGTGCGTGAATAATTGTCCGTCGCCGGTCATCTTCACGCACCAATGAGAGAATATCATAATGGACCGACGCGAATCAATGCAGACAACTGCTGACGAAGCGGCACTCAAAGTCAGTCCCGAATCTTCATCTGCGCAAGAAAAATCTTCCCCCCCTGAGGCAAAGGAAGAAAAGAAGGAATTTTACGGATAATCTCATTCCCCCCCTTTGAGCGCATGACCATATCCCAAGGTTTTACTGCCTTCTTTCCATGGCCCTCAGGAATTTTCTGATGCGCCCGGCGTTGGCGCCCATGTCATTCTTCCCCACACGCGAAACGGAGCGGACGTCCAGCCTGGTCCGCGGACCGCTCCTCTCTATCCGGATTACGATGTCATCCTCAAAATGGAACCAGAAGGTATGGGCGACAGCCTCGATGCGGCCCGCGCTCTTGTTCGCGTCTATGATCCTCCAGCCCATGCTCCGTGCAACGGCTAAGGCCTTGTCAAATACCCTACCTGGCGGGTCGTCGAAGAGGACGGGCAGTATGTCCGGGTAAGCCTTGATCTGTGACTGCGCGACAACAGGACCGCCGTATTCCGCGGGGTTCGATGCCCCTTTGCGGAGTGGAAGTAACTTGACGAACTTCGGCGGGTGAACGGTATCGGTGGTGATGTCCGATATGGAGGGAGCCCTTTTTGCCGCCCGGGACCAGCTCAGCGGAACAAGGACAACCACAGCGCCCAGGCAGAACCCAAGGACAGCCCAGACAAGATCGCGCTTCATCCTCTTGCCCGCGACAGTGACGACAATGCCTGCGAGCGAAACCACGGCTGCAACCAGCCCACCGTAAGCGGCCCAGAGGAGTATGGTGAAACCGGTATGGAAATCCCAGAGCCCCCACTGACTGCCCCCTCCCGAGAGGAGACCTGCCAGGGCCGAAGCCAGGGCAAGGGAAAAACCGAACCGTGCGACAAAGCTCTTTTTTCGTGTCATATCATGCGCCTCCCGTCTTAGTCAGAATCATGCCGTAATCTTCATGCGTATCCATATCGAGGACCACCCCTTCATCGGGGACAGGCATATATCTCACCCTTTTGTCGTCTTTTCTCATGATGTCCCGCAGCGAATGCCCTGAATAAATCTCCCTCGCCGTGTCCGCCGGGAAAAGCGGGGGATGTCCTTTCTTACCCCCGTATACCGGGACCAGAATTTGACAGGGCGTTTCTGAATGGGCGTCCAACAAGGTCCTGTAAGTGTCCGTGTGCACCAGCGGGTGGTCTGCAAGGCATATAAAGACCGCGGTAGATGCCGGGTCAATCATATTTATACCCGCTCTGACCGATCCCGCCATCCCGCTTCCCGGTCGTTCGTTAAAGGCAACTCTTCTGGTAAATCCCGATACGGCTTTAAGGATATCCTCATTCCCGGGCCTCACAACGGTCACCACGTCCGTGATACCGGCCGAGAGAATGGAATCCAGGCAATGCCTGATAACCGGCCGGTCATTGAGAGGAAGAAGCTGCTTCAACCTCCCCATTCTCCGTGCCGATCCGGCGGCAAGAAGAACGGCCGAGACCTGAAGGGCCATTTTCCCTCCTCGACTGGATTATCTGAGCCATGATGCTGACCGATATCTCCTCGGGTGTCACCGAACCTATTGGGAGACCGACCGGTATGATTACCCTTCCTATATCCTCGTCTGAAAACCCTTCCTCCTTGAGAACCTTGAAGAGAACGGCCCTTTTACGCCTGCTGCCGAGAAGACCGACATACCCGGCCTTTGTCCGTAGCGCCGACCTGAGCGCGTCCAGATCGTGGTTGTGTCCGCGTGTTGCTATAACTATATAGGACCCTTTATGCATGACAATACCGCAAAAGACATCATTAAAATCTCTCAGGACGATCTCGGAGGCATCAGGGATGTTTTCCCTGTTGGCATATTCGGGCCTGTCGTCGGCTACCGTGACCCTGAACCCGCAGAACCGGGCCGCCTTGGCAAGCGCCTTTCCCACATGGCCGGCCCCGAGGATGAAGATGTCCGGCTCGGGTACCAGCGGCTCAATGTAGACGAGGACCTTGCCGCCGCAGACAAGCCCACCGTGTCTCTCTGTCAGTTCAAAGGGAAACGTGACCGGCCTGCCGTCCCGTATTGTCATGAGTGACGCCTGTATAACCTCCGCCTCCATGCATCCGCCTCCGAGTGTTCCCATTATGGAACCGTCTTCCCTGACGAGCATCTTCGATCCCTCCTTTTGCGGGGAAGAACCGATGCACTGCACGATCGTGGCAAGGGCCGACGGCCGGCCGTCTCTCTTAAGCCTCAGTATCTCTTCATAGATGTCCATTATCCCTCACCTGATCCGTCTCACAAACGTCGGGTCCATCTGCGCTTATGCCTCCTTCAATGCCTTCAAAACGACATCGGGCGTCATCGGAAGATTCCTGAGACGGATACCGGCGGCATTGAAGACCGCATTGGCAACAGCCGGGGCCAGCGGCGGCAGTCCGGGCTCCCCGACGCCGCCCTGGCTGTCCCCGCTCTTTATTATATGGACCTCGATCTTCTCAGGGATCTGGCTCATCCTCAGAAGCTTGTAGGTGTCGAAGTTCGATGTCTCCACGCCTCCGTCGGCAAAATCTATCCTTTCACCGAGAGCGGCACTCAACCCCATGATTATCGCCCCTGTTAGCTGGGCCTCTATTATGGCAGGGTTCACGATCGGACCGCAGTCGATTGCGGCAACAACCCTGTGGACCTTTATCGTTCCGTCCTTCTTATTCACCGAGACCTCGGCGACCTGGGCGACGTAACTTCCAAAAGAAAAGTCATAGGCGATGCCCCTTCCATCCCCTTCGGGAATGGGCTTGCCCCAGCCGGCCTTGTCCGCCACTGTCTTCAGCACTCGGCTGACCCTGGGTTGTTCCTTAAGGAGGTTTAGGCGAAATTCAAGTGGGTCCTTTCCCGCCGCATGGGCCATTTCGTCCATAAAGCTCTCAACGGTGAAGCCGTTATGCGAGCTTCCGACGGAGCGCCAGAAGCCGACCGGCACCGGGGCGTCGAATTTCACGTACTCCACATACAGGTTCGGCACCCCGTACTTCATGTCATCCAGATTTGCCACTGCCTCGGTGTCGATCCCGTGTTTCACCATCTGGGGCATCGCATGCTCAAAGACCGAGGGGCAGACGATCTTGTGAGACCAGGCGATGAGACTTCCCTTTTCGTCCAGTCCGCCGATAATCTTCGAGTAATTTCCCGGCCTGTAATAGTCGTTTTTCATGTCCTCTTCCCGCGTCCACAGGAGCTTTATCGGCTTTCCCGTTATCTTCGATATAGCTACCGCCTCTTTCACGACCTGCGTCTCGAACCGCCTCCCGAAGCCTCCGCCAAGATAAGTGGTGTGCACCATTATCTTTTCCGGCTTCAGTCCGGTTTCCTTTTCTGTCACCTCGACTACCCCTGTCTGATTCTGAGTCGGCACCCATATCTCGCAGCCGTCTTTCCTCACATGAGCCGTGCAATCCATGGTCTCCATTGTGGCGTGGGAGAGGTAGGGGAGCATGAAGGTCGCCTCCAGCTTCTTTGCCGCCTTTGCGAGGGCGGCATCCGTATTACCCCTCCTTTTTGCGACCACCCCCCTTGTGTTCATGGCCTTGACAAATTGCTCATCAAGGGTTTTATTGTCCAGGCTCGGGTCGGCCCCCTTTCCCCAGTTTGTCTTCAGCGCGGTTCTGCCTCTCCATGCCTCGTCCGGCTTCTCCGCGCATACGGCTATGCCGGTCTTTATCGGAACGACATGCCTGACACCTTTCACCTTAAGTGCTGCTGCAGCATCATAGCTGACAGCCTTCGCTCCAAAGACAGGGGGCCTCTCAATCGAGGCATAGAGCATGCCGTCCACAAAGGTGTCAATCCCGAACCTGGCCCTTGCATGTACCTTGTCGGGGATATCCAGCCGGTCCAGAGGCTTCTCCATGATGGTGAACTGACTTTCCTTCTTCAAGGCCGGACTTTTCGGGACCGGCAGCGAGGCGGCCTTCACGGTAAGTTTACCGTAGGTCAGGGTACGGCCGGTCGGCTTGTGTTTGATAGTTCCCTTCGAAGACTCACACTCGCCCAGAGGGACTCGCCAGGTCTGCGCCGCCGCCTTGAGGAGCATTTCCCTGCCGGCAGCGCCGGCTTTCCGCAGGGTCATGTACATATGCCTGATACTCGTGCTCCCGCCGGTGGACTGCTTCCCCCAGACGGGGTCTATATACCGGGCCTCCGACGGTGCCACACGGAACTTCACCTGACGCCAGTCGGCATCGAGCTCGTCGGCCACAATCATCGGCAGCGAGGTATCAACACCCTGCCCCATCTCCGACTTGTTCACGATCACGGTCACTACATCGTCGGGCGCCACCCGCAGCCAGACGTTTGGGCTGAACGTGACTTCCTCCTTTTTCATTTCCGCGGCTGACAGGAGGCGGTCACCGAAGGGTGTTGCCACGGCAGCCAAAACCAGGCCCGTGCCGGCAAGGGATTTCTGAAGGAATTCGCGGCGCGTCAATGAAGTCTTCATGATCCTTTCCCCTCCTTTGCGGCCGACTTTATGGCTCTCTTTATAAAGAGGTAAGTGCCGCATCGGCAGAGGTTGCCGTTCATCGCCTCGACAATCTTTTCGTCGGAAGGGTCTTTCTCTTCCTCCAGAAGGGCCGCGGCCTGCATCATCTGTCCGGACTGACAATAGCCGCACTGCGGCACCTGCTCCTTTATCCACGCCACCTTGACGGGATGGTCTTCACGCAACCCCTCTATAGTGGTTATCTTTTTCCCCTGCGCGTCGCCGACAGGGATCTGGCAGGACCTCCGGGCCTTCCCGTCCACTTGGACCGTGCAGGATCCACACAACCCTATGCCGCATCCGAACTTGGTACCCGTGAGCCTCAGGTACTCCCTTATTATCCAGAGAAGAGGGACGTCCGGTTCCACGTCTACACTGTACTTTTTCCTGTTGATATCGAGAGAGATCATTCATACCTCCTTCAGTTCGGCAAGCCGGAGAGATTAAAAGATTTCGCCCTGATCTATTCCCCGGCAAGCCGTCAGCCGGGACCTAAAAAAAGCCTACCTCTGTCCCGGCCCCCTGTCAATTTCTTTTCCCGAAGGACTGCCCTTGTTTTGCCGGTCTCTCTATTGAACGCCTTTTCAATCATCTGTTATACTTTTAAATATTCGGTCCGGGGGAGCTGCGAATGCAATTCACGGAAGAAGAGCTTAAGAGATATAACAGGCAGATGATGATCGAGGGCTGGGGTTTCGAGACCCAGAAGAAACTCAAGAACTCGACGGTATTCATTGCCGGAGCCGGCGGCTTGGGCTCGCCGGTCTCGATATACCTCGCCGTGGCGGGCGTCGGGGATATACGCATATGTGATTTCGACTCTCCCGACTGGTCAAACCTGAACCGGCAGATCCTCCATAACCACAACAGAATAGGCACCAACAAGGCGCTCTCGGCAAAACAGACGCTGGAAGAAATGAACCCTCACATAAACATCAGCGCCTTTCCGGACACGATCAGCGCCGAGAATGTAGACCAGCTTGTGGAAGATGCCGACCTCATAGTGGACTGCATGGACAACTTCCCGACGCGCTACCTGCTCAACCAGTCGGCAATAAGAAAGAATATACCAATAGTACACGGGAGCGTCTGGGGACTTGAAGGCCGGCTGACCTTCATTCATTCTCCTGAGACGCCCTGCCTCCGATGCTTCTTCCCGGAATCCCCCCCGAAGGAGGTTTTCCCGATCCTGGGCGCCACACCCGGTGTTATCGGGACGCTCCAGGCGGTTGAGGCCATTAAGTATCTGACCGGGATCGGCAAGTTGCTTAAAGGCAAACTCCTCGTCTGGTCCGGCGTCGACATGAGCTTCAGGATCTTCAACGGCCGTAAAGACCCGAACTGTCCGACCTGCGGCAAGAAGTAGCGTCCGGCCTCTTTTTCAGGGCTTTTCAGTGTCGGGTTTTCGTCCTTCGAGGATATTTCTTGCCGTTATCAGGACGGAGACGACCAGCGAGTTCAGTCGTGCGAACCTCAGGACGGGATATGCAAAGAGCAGGATCTTCCTCGCAAGAGAAACACGCGCCCTTTCTATACTTATCACTTTTCCGATAATCTGGTCGGATGGCACGGGCTCGTCGGTACCGGAACAATTGTCTCCGCGTGTACGGTAATATTCAATCCCATCCTCTGCGAAGACCTGCGCCAGCCTGTGGCACACCATAATGTCCGATTTGGCAAATACAACGAGGTCTCCGATGGCAAAATCCCTCTGAGGGCTAATGACAATCCTGTCACCCGTTGCAATAAGTGGAAACATGGACAGACCGAGCGTGGAGATTCGAACGCCGAAGCCATTCCTGAGCAAGTCTTCGGACATGTCTTTGACTTTACCCAAGTCTTAATTCTCCCTGAGACTATTTTAACAGTTCAGGTCCGATAAATCATTTTTCCGTGAAAAGGGTATAATGTGTATGCTTCCTGGCATGATATTTTATGAAACAATTTTTCAGCATAGGGGCACTGAAAATATCCCTTGAATATGATCCCGGGGAGCAGGACGTTTCAATCGAAAAGGCCCTCTGGAGTTTTTCCGGCGGGCCCTTTGAAGACCCTGACATATCTTTCAGGATTGATACGACCGCTCCATTGACCTTGCCGGACGGGTACAGGAAGATATTCACATCAAATCCGGATGGTCTCTGGACAATATTTGAGGACACCGCGGCAAGTCACTACCTCATTTCTCTCCGGAACATCGAAAGGGATGTCACCCCATACAGGCTGATAAAGGCGGACAGGGAGTTCAGGGAGTTTCTTGTCTGCGCGGGACCGGGCGGCCGGCGCCCGATCTCCCCGCTGGAATATCCGCTGGCCGAGCTGGCCGTTTCAGGACACTTGAATATAAATAAAACAGGCATTGTCCTTCATTCAGCCTGTATATCCTGGAGAGGGAAGGGCTTTCTTTTTTCGGGAGTCTCCGGTTCCGGCAAATCAACTATCTCCGAAATCTGGCGGCAAGAAGGTGAAGCAGAAGTCCTCACCGACGAAAGAGTCATAATCAGGGAATGCAACAACGACCTGTGGGCCTTTGGAACGCCATGGCACGGTACGGCAGAAATCCATAAGAACACGGGAGTTCCCGTTGAAAATATCTTTTTCATAAGACACGGCCGGGAAAATGGAATTTCCCGAATATCGACCATGGACGCGGCTAACAGGCTTGTTGTCAGGTGCTTTCCTGCCTTCTGGCACAGGGACGGGGCGGAGTTTACCCTTGATTGTTGTAGCCGGATCGCGCGGGCAAGAAATTGCTATGATTTCCGGTTTGTGCCGGACAAGTCTGCGGCAGGCTTTCTCAAAGAGTGGAACGAGGGAAAGGTAAAGCGGCCCGGCCCGGAAACGAACTGATACAAACCATCCCGGGGTCCTTACCTCCCGGGGCATATCCGCAATATCAGCTCTTGGCCTGGTGGCAGGCGCCGTTACCATACCCCATGCAGATGCCCCCTCCGGGGCCTGCGCTTAAGTGCGTCTTGCAGCCCGTCAACACCGCCTCTTCCGGGACCAATTTTATCCTCGTGCATTCAGGTCTGATCCACTTCTTTTTCGTCATGCCAACCTCCCGCTATTCGACAGACCCTGTGAACCCAAAATCCCTTGACCTTATTTTAGCAATTTCACACAAATATGCAACCTCTTTCTTTATATCGCCATGCTCGACTATCCTCCATGAGGCGCACTCGTCGCAGAGGCTGCCGAGCCGGCATTCATCGCAGGCCAGGTGAAAATTCTTCTTCTGGAGCACTACCCCGGGAATCCCCTCTTCCCATATCCAGCTCAAACCGTGCTCCCTGATTGAAAAACCGTCCCTGATCATCATTATACAGCCCATTGCACGGCCATAGGGGTTGATATGCATCGAGCCCTGCCCCGCGCCGCAAATGTATAGGTCATCATCTCCGCGCTGCCTATCGCCGAATCTATCGCAGAATTCTCGCCAACCTTCCATCCTTTCAGGAAACATCCTGTCGAGCTTTACAACCCCGGCAGGCGATATCCTGTATCTCTCGGGCTCTGAAAACATATTCTGGTCGATTCTCCTCTGGATTGCAGCGTCAAATCTGAACCGGCAGCCCCACTCACGGGCCATCCGGTCCATGTCTGTGATCTCATGAGCGTTTATGGTAAGAGCCATGGTTTTCAGATTGAGCCTTATCCCTGACTCCCTGAGCCTTCTTATGCCGGCCAGGCATCTTTCATAAGACCCCCTGACCCTTGTCACCTTCTCATAAGTCTCTTTTGTAGCGCCATAAAGTGATATCTCAACCGCAAAGGGAGGATATTTTGAAAGAAGTCCGGTTAATTTTTCATCCACAAGGGTCCCGTTGGTAAACAGGGTTATGAGAAATCCCTTCTCTTTTGCGTGGAGATAAATCTCCCCGAAGTCCTCTCTGAGCAACGGCTCTCCTCCCGTGATCAAAAGCCAGAGAGAACCCATGGAAGCAAGTTCATCGAGGAGATTCCCGGCCTCGACGGTCGAGAGCTCGCTGTCTGCGGCAGTCTTATCATTCTGGGGAAGACTGCAGTAACAGTGAACGCATCTGTTGTTGCACCGGTAGGTCAGATCGAGACCAACGCTCACGGGTATACGCCTCTTCGAGGAGGCGGCATGGACTTTAGCGCTGAAATCTGCGTATGAGAGGACCTTCATTGCAGCAGGATCAGTTTTGCGTCGGCCATTTCATCAAGAAGTGAAATGACGTCTCTTTCGAGTTGATCGCCTTCCGCTTCGTACTCCGCCCGGATCTCAGCAACAATATCCCTGATGCTTTTCCTGCCATCCACCTTGTCCCAGATCGCAGCTCCCGTTTCGTTAAGATTGAAGATGGATTCAACGTCGGCAATAGAGCCGGCCAGAGGAACGAGGATATACTCGCCTGCTACTTTCCTGAATACGACATTGTCACTCCGTTTCGGAACTGTATCCAATAATGCCCCCACGGCACTATTATATCATAGCCCTTAACTAAATCTTCCGTCCTGCGTCGCGCAAAATCCCTTCGAATGAATCTCCGCTCTTCATCACGGACATATTTATTGTTTTCAAGCGTACTCAACAATGATGAAGGTTTTTCCTTGCAAAATTGTACATGGGCATGCTATGCTAGGACTAGAATTTTAGAAGTTTTTGCCAGCTGAGGCCACAAAGACTTTTGACTTTGTGGCCTTTTTTATTGCCGAGGCCTTCTGAGATTTGAGTCTATAGATAAGGAGGTAACAGGTAATGGAAGGAACTGTAAAATGGTTTAACGACAGCAAGGGCTTTGGATTCATCGCGAATGATGACGGAACTGAAGCTTTCGTCCATCATTCTTCGATCCAGGGCAATGGCTTTAAGAGCCTTGCCGAGGGTGACAGGGTCAGCTTTGACGCCGAAAAAGGCCCGAAAGGCCCCAAGGCGATCAACGTCGTTAGACTGTAATAAACAAGCGAGGGCCTCTCCCGTATGGAGGGGCCTTCTCATAAGAGGGAAAATGAACAACAGCATGTGCACCAGAAAAAATACGGCAAGGACTGAAAGGCGTCAGCAGAAGCTCGACGCAGGTTTGGTGAAAGACCGGTTCCCCGAGGTCGCAGGCATCGTCATCAACATGACATATGATCAAAGGGGGATACAGAAATCATTGCCCCGGGTCGTCAATTTCTTTCCGGACAGTTACGCATTGTTCATGATAGACTGCCTGAACAAGGACTGTGTCGATGGGGGTTTTGATCTCACCCAGGTTATAACCGCGATGATAATAGACCGCAGAGAATCCGCCAAAGGGGATCTCAGTTGCGAAGGCGAAGGGCCTGCCGCCGGACACTCGACTATTGCCTACGAAGTTGCCATTCAATACACTTAGATAAGTGACCCTCTGCCCGGCAATCCGTACCAAATATCCAGGGATATTGAAAAGACCGGAAGTCTTATAAAGAAAAAAAGGAGATTAAGAATGAGGAAAATATATGTTGGAAATATTCCATATGACACTACCGAAGAAGATTTAAGGGAATTGTTTTCAGAATATGGTGAGATTGAATCATTAAGAATAGTGAAGGATCAATTTACAGACCGTTCCAAGGGCTTTGCTTTTATTGAAATGGTAAATGAAGAAGATGCAAAAAAGATAATCGCAACGCTCAATGGCAAGGATCTCAAGGGGAAAGCGCTTACTGTGGCCGAGGCAAGGCCTCAACAGAAAAGACAGGGTTTTGGCAACAGAGGCAGCGGCTTCGGCGGCCGGGGTGCGGGGAAAGGTTGGAGATAGTTATCGGAGATCCTGAGATGATATCGCACAAGGAGTTTAAGGAAATTATGGGATTTGACACTTTTAATTTGCACCCGAAGGTAGCGGCCGGGATAGCGGCGGCGGGTTATGTCTCGCCGACACCGATCCAGGCGCGAGCGATCCCGCCGGTCATGGAAGGCCGTGACGTCATGGGCCTGGCACAGACCGGCACCGGCAAGACCGCCGCATTTGTCCTGCCGATTCTGCACCGCCTGATGCAGGGGAAACGCGGGTGCCTTCAAGCCCTAATCATTGCTCCCACCCGCGAGCTTGCCGGGCAGATCCACGAATCAATCGGCGTTCTGGGACGGCAGACCCGTCTCCGGAGCACAAGCATTTACGGCGGGGTGGACATAAACCAGCAGATAAGGAGACTGCGCGGCGGCGTTGAGATTGTCGTTGCCTGCCCCGGGCGCCTGCTCGATCTCGTTGACCATGGGGCTATAAGCCTGTCGCATCTGGAAGTGCTCGTCCTGGACGAGGCAGACCGGATGTTTGATATGGGGTTTCTGCCCGATATCAGGAGGATCGTCAGGAACGTGCCGGCCAAACGCCAGACGCTGCTGTTTTCTGCAACCATGCCGGATGATATCAGACGACTTGCCAGGGAAGTCCTGAGTGCGCCGGTCACGGTGCAGGTCAATGCTTCTGCGCCGGCAAGTACAGTGACGCATGCGCTCTACCCGGTAGAGCAGCACCTCAAGACCGCACTCCTCCTCGAGCTGCTGCGCCAAACCGATACCGAGTCGGTCCTGGTGTTTACGCGCACCAAGCACCGGGCCAAGCGGGTTGGACAGCTTCTGGAGAAGTCGGGCTACCTGGCCGCATCGTTGCAGGGAAACCTGTCCCAGAACAGGCGTCAGGCAGCTCTTGACGGATTCCGCGGCGGGTCCTATAAGATTCTGGTCGCTACCGATATTGCTGCCCGTGGTATCGATGTCACACGTATATCGCACGTCATCAACTACGACATGCCGGATACCGTCGATGCATACACGCACCGAATAGGCCGCACCGGCAGGGCTGAAAAGACGGGGGATGCCTTCACGTTTATTACCAATGAAGACGAGGATATCGTGCGCGGTATCGAGCGCACTCTCGGTGAAAAGGTAGAACGTCGCACGATGGACGGTTTCGATTATAAGAGGAAGGCGCCGGTGCGCGATACAGAGTTTCACCGTCCTCCGCGTGAAACCCGGCGCAGCCGCAAGCAGAATAATCCGGGACCATCCAGGGCCAATACTGCCGGCGCTGCTCCGCAAAAGGGCTACCTGGTTCCGAGACCTTCCTCCCGTACCGGCAAATCCGACCTTGCCTACACTTGCACCGGTGCCGCGGGTCCTGGAAATAATGCCCGCAGGGGCAGGGGTTCGTTGCGCTCACGAGCATAAGAGAAGCAGGATAGGTTAATCGAGGCACCGCTCGGAAAACCATCACTTCGCCGTTTTCGAGGGGCTGCATCAGGACCTCCGGGCTCTTGGGAGTTTTGGTTTTCAGCCTGCGGGGTTTCCTGTTTGACGTTCCTCACGAATCTCTTAGAATCAACAACGTATAAATTATGGCGGTCCCAACGGGAATCGAACCCGTGTTTTAGCCTTGAGAGGGCCACGTCCTAGGCCTCTAGACGATGGGACCGTAAAGCCGTGAAAAGTAATCAGTGAACAGTAAGAACATTATCGCCACTCTCTGCCCGCTGATCACCCATAACCGTCATTATGGCTGGGGAGAGAGGATTCGAACCCCTATAAGCAGATCCAGAGTCTGCCGTCCTGCCATTGGACGACTCCCCAAGAACTCAATTCAGGAGACTTAATTTATAGCATAAAAAAGGACCGTTTGTAAACGTGCGGACGCAACATAATCAAACTTGATCTTCTCTTCCTGTCTAGCTTCTATCAGGTTTTCGGGTAGCTCTCTCGACAACTATTGTCTTATAAAAATCACATTCCCTGCAGCTATGTATCTTCAGTGCATAAATGCCCTTAACCCGGCCATCGCACATCGTCCCGGCGACCAGATAGCAGATCCTGCCCGCTCTGGGATAGGCCGGACAATCGCCCGTTTTATCCCTGCCGCACTTTTTGAACTCCCAGCAATTGATCTTCTTTTCTCCCACACTTACCTCCCGTCATCATCTTTTCTTCCCATTCCCCATCTTCGGTTATCTCTATTATTTCCTTCTTGAGGAGTCTTTAAAGGGCCGGAAAGGCCGGTCTCCGGGGTTGCCCACGCCGCCAATACTATCCGTGTCTTTGAAAAGGAGAACAAGCTTGGCGAAAGCATTCTATTCCGAAGGGACGCTCAGCGCCATACTCTCGTCGTCCTCTATCGCAAGCAGAAAGGGCCTCGCCATCATCCCCCGTATTTTTGATCGAAAAGAAGTTTCACTTGGTCGAGCAGGTCATCAATGTCCTTGAACTGGTGGTAGACAGAGGCAAACCTTACGTAGGCGACCTTGTCCAGGTCCTTCAGCTCCGACATGATCCGTTCGCCTATCCAGGAGCTCCGGACCTCCTTTACGCCAAGGCCCGCAAGCTGCTTTTCAATGTCGTCGACAATTCCGTCCAGTTTGTCCGTCTCGATAGGCCTCTTCTTGCATGCTATGAGGAGGCCGTTTTTTATTTTGCCTGCGTCAAAGGGTTCCCTCCTGCCGTCTTTCTTCACGACCATGGGCACGACGTCTTCCACCCTCTCGTAAGATGTGAAACGTCTGCCGCACTGGAGGCATTCCCTCCTCCGCCGTATGGCGCTCCCCTCCTTGCTCGTTCGCGAATCTATTACCCTGTCTTCGAGATTCTCACAGAAGGGACATTTCATAAGAAAGTGTCAAAGTCAGCGACTGGTGCCGTCAAATTCACTTCTGGAGATATTACGCTACAAGCTGACCATTCTCGCATAAATTCATGTCCCATGTCTTCAGAATAACCGGCACTGACACTATTCCCTGTAAATCGGAAACCGTTCGCAGAGTTGTCCGACCTTGCCGGCAATAGCCTGCACGGCTTCCGGTTCCTTGCTGTTGTTTATAACGGCCGAGATCAACCCGGCTATTTCACCCATCTCTTCCCTCCCCATGCCCCGGGTTGTGACACTGGGAGTCCCAAGGCGGATCCCGCTCGTTACGGCGGGCGGGCGCTCGTCATAGGGTATCGCATTCTTGTTCACGGTCATTCCAGCCCTGTCGAGAGCGACTTCAGCTTCCTTCCCCGTGACACCTTTATTGGAGAGGTCCAGCAGCATGAGGTGGTTGTCGGTTCCACCCGAGACAATGGCGAAGCCCCGCTTGATGAGTTCCTCTGCCAGGGACTTCGCATTATCGATAACCTGCTTCTGGTACCTCCGGAAATCTTCGGTCATGGCCTCTTTCAGAGCAACCGCCTTCGCAGCTATACCGTGGACCAGAGGGCCTCCCTGGATGCCCGGGAAAATCATCTTGTCCACCGCCCTGGCATACTCCGCCCGGCACAGAATCATCCCTCCACGGGGACCCCTCAGGGTCTTGTGGGTCGTAGTGGTAACGAAGTCTGCATAGGGGACAGGGGACGGGTGCAGTCCCGTTGCGATGAGACCGGCAATGTGGGCAATATCGGTCAGGAGATATGCCTGCACTTCCCGCGCTATGTCGGAAAAAACCTTGAAATCGATTATTCTGGAATAGGCGCTCGCACCCACGACGATCATCCGGGGCCGCTGTTCGATTGCGATTCTCCTTACTTCATCGTAATCGATATACCCTCCCTTATTGACACCGTACGAGAGGTTTGTATACAGCATGCCTGAGAAATTTACTGAAGCCCCGTGGGAGAGATGTCCTCCGTGGCTGAGTTTCATCCCCAGGATCTTGTCGCCGGGTTTCAACACCGCGAAGTACACCGCCATATTGGCCTGCGTGCCCGAGTGGGGCTGCACGTTCACATGGTCGGCGCCGAATATCTTCTTTGCCCGCTCTATAGCCAGGTTCTCGACTATATCTGCATATTCGCACCCTCCGTAGTACCGTTTTCCCGGATAGCCCTCGGCATACTTATTCGTAAAGATCGAACCCTGAGCTTCAAGGACAGCCCGGCTCACGTAGTTCTCCGACGCAATGAGTACAATCTTATTGTGTTCCCTGTCTTTTTCCTTCCGGATGGCTTCGTAGACCTCGGGATCCACTATCTTGAGATTTTCACGCTCCATGTCCGCTCAGCTTTTCCTCTATGTTTTTGATTTTGATGAGTCTTCTGATGTGCCTCTGGCCCTCAAAAGGTGTGGCGAGCCATACCTTGACAATCTCCGCCGCCAGGTCCTTTCCTATCACCCTCCCGCCCATGACCAGGATATTGGCATCGTTATGCAGGCGGCTCATTCTCGCCGCAAAAAGATCGCTGCAGAGGGCCGCTCTCACGTTGGGGAACTTGTTTGCTACCATGGACATGCCTATTCCGGTACCGCAAATAAGTATCCCTTTTTCCATTTCGCCCGATGAGATGAGTTCAGAGACTTTGAGGCCGAAATCGGGATAATCTACGGACTCCGTTCCGTTCGTGCCACAGTCAAAATACTCCTGGTTGAGTCCCCTGAGCAGACCCAGAATCTCTTCTTTCAGTCCGAATCCGGCGTGATCACAGCCGATGGCGATTCTCACACGATACCTTTCTGTCTGTCCCTTAATCCCTGTATCTGGAACTGTGCGGGGCTATTTGTAACGGCATATTATCTTATCCGAGAGAAGAATTCTAAGTCAAGAAAGGGCATCTTCCGCACTTGTCCGGAACGGTCTCCACAAGCCTTTGAAATCTCATAGCTTTTTTTCTGTCTTGAGGTAAAATATTAAAAGCCTCAAAGCGGCAACAGCGCAGAACCGTGAGGTACTTCTTGGCCCTTGGCCTGAATGGCGGAAATCTGGGGCATCGCCAGAGCGGAAGGTATAAATGTTATGAAACCCGGGGAAAAAGTACTGATTTCCGAGAATGCGAGAAAAATTCTCAAAGAGGATTTTTCTCAATTGACGGTGCCGGTCAACGTCATCGTCTTTTATAGCGATAAGGAAAACCAGCCGTTTAATGAATTCTCACGGGAACTCCTGAAGGAGCTTTCCGAGATCTCCGACAGGATAAGGCCGCGATTCGAGCAAACAGGGGGAGAGCTGTCGAAAAAGTATGATGTGTCCCGTTCTCCCACCCTGCTGATAGAACCCGAAAAGTACAATATAAGAATTACGGGCTCGCCGGCCGGGGAAGAGACCAGGACACTGATGATATCAATCCTCATGGCTTCTACCGGCGGGACTATCCTGACGGATGAAAGCAGAAAGCGGCTGGCTGAACTTCAGGCCCCCAGGAATATAAAGGTTTTTGTGAGTCTGACCTGCCCTTACTGTCCGCAGCAGGCCGCACTCGCGGTAGCAGCCGCCATTGAAAGACCGGACCTGGTGAGCGCAGAGATAATAGAGATATTCGAAAACAGGGATCTTGCGGTACAGTATAACGCTCTCTCCGTCCCCCAGACTTTCATCGACGACCGCCTGGTGGGACTCGGTCTTCAGCCGGAGGAAGTCTTTGTGGAAGAGGTCGTGACCGCAACCCCCATAAAGACAGCGGCCGCCGGAACGGAAAAAACCGGTGAAAAGGACCTTGTCATAGTCGGTGCGGGACCTGCCGGGCTGACCGCGGCTATTTACGCCGAGCGAAGCGGGCTTAAGTCGGTCGTGATCGAAAAAAGCAACATCGGAGGACAGGTCTCGCTCACCCCCGTTGTCGAGAATTATCCTGGCTTCACGAAGATAGGCGGCAAGACCCTTATGGACATGATGGCTCAACAGGCCGTCAACTATGCGGACATCCGCGAGGGAGAGGAAGTTGTGGAAGTCCGCAGGGCGGGGGAACGCTTCGACGTCATCACCAACAGGATGAAATATACTTCAAGGGCGGTTCTGCTCACTACTGGTGCGGAGAGCAAGAAGTTGAATGTGAGAGGGGAAAAGGAATTTCAGGGAAGGGGTGTCAGCTATTGTGCCGCCTGCGACGGCTATTTTTTCAAGGACGGCAAGAAAGTGATCGTCGTGGGAGGCGGAAACACGGCTGCGACGGAGGCCCTCTATCTGAAAAACATCGGGGTCGACGTAAGTATAATCCACAGGAGAGACAAGTTGAGGGCCGAGATGTTTCTGCAAAAGAGCCTTGAGGACAGCGGCGTTCCCGTCATGTGGAACACCGTGGTTAAAGAGATCCTCGGGGATAAACTGGTAAAGGCCGTGACGCTTGAAAACCTTGAGGACCACTCGGAGAAGACTCTTCCGGTAGACGGCGTCTTTATAGCCATAGGATATGTGCCCAATAATGGACTCGCCTCCCGTCTGGGGATAGAGGTGGACAAAGAAGGCTATCTGAAGGTCGATTCCCGGCACAGGACGAATGTGCCGGGCATTTACGCAGCCGGCGACATTACGGGCGGCATAAAACAGATCGTCACCGCTGTCAGCCAGGGCGCCGTCGCCGCCATGACGATCTTCGAAGATTTGGCGCACCCGTACTGGAAAGAGACGACGAAATCTCCGCACACTGTTTGTGCCGTCGCGTGCTATCTTATGTTCTTCTTGATCTGAAGTCGTCATCTAAGCCCCAAAAAACTTCAGCTGGAAGAGTTGGCGTGAGCGATTTTGCTCCCGGCCTCTCCCGCAACGTTTTTTTCTATCTTGAGCCTTGCGATAACATGGTCTTCGGCCGGCGGAACTTTCAGGCTGAATTCCTTTCCGGCCCTTTCCACCCGCACCACTACTTCCGGGAGATGCCTGGCATCCGAGTATCTGGCACACATTGAAGCCGCCGCGAGGATGTCCTCGTCGGAACCGCCAGCAACTAGAGTGAGAGGACTTCCGCAGCCCGGCACATGCAAGAAGAAGCCTTCGCCGTCCCGAAGTTTGCCCAGTGTCTCGTTTTCGGCCCTGTTCCGTCCGATGATCACTTTGCAGCCGGAAGAAAGCCTGAAATGTCTGCCGATTCTAAGGAGATGGTAATCCGAAAGAGAAGGGTCCGGATCATGGGCCAGAAGCTCTCTCAGCCGATAAGAATAGTTAGGCTCCGTCAACAGGCATCCTCCCGCCGGGGCCGGATAATCGGTAAGCCCGAACTTATCTGCAAGAGCCATCTGTGGCTTTCGCGAGCGGCCGCCGAACCCGTGCAACAGGTCCCTGTCAACCATGCCCGCCTCTTCGGGCACAGTCGGTTTCAACAGTCTTGCGCTCAGGGGCCTCAGCACATACCCCTTCAATCCCGCTTCCCTGTCGATAATATTGAGAGCGTCCCTCCTCTGGCTCATCGGCCGCTGTCCGAGCACTTCGCCGGTAATAATGAAAGAAGCCCCTGTCATATCCATGAATTCCCTGGCCTCCCTCAGCATGAGTATTCTGCAGTCCATGCAGGGGTTCATGTTCCTGCCATGCCCGAACTTCGGGTTCTTCACGATATCGATGAATTTGTCCGAGAGATGGCAGAGTTTCACATCGAAGCCGAATTTCTCCGCGGCGCCGAAAGGATTCCTCGAACAGGAAGACCTGTCGGAAATCTCACATCCAAAATGGTTCATAAAGGTAACGGCGGTCACTTTTATCCCCTGCCTCATGGCCGTCAATATGGCCAGAGTGCTGTCCAAACCACCGGAGAATAGGGCGACCGCGCACACGTCAGCCATTGAAAGACTCCATCAGCTGTTCGGGAGTTGAAACGGCTGTACCGACTTCTCCGACGACGACCCCGGCAGCATGATTCGCTATCACCGCAGCCTCGGACATACTGGCGCCCGCCGCACAGGCAAGTGTAAAGGCCGAGATCACCGTATCCCCAGCCCCGGTAACGTCATAGACCTTTCGCGCCGCGGTAGGGATATGAGTAACACCTTTCCTTTCAAAAAGGGCCATTCCCTGTTCACCTCTCGTAACGAGAACGGCCCTGCAACCCAGTCTCTTCAGAAGCGCCCTGCCCGCTCTCGCAAGCGTCTTTTCGTCCCTGATCTCGATATTCGCCCCGCTGGCGGCCTCCGCTACGTTTGGCGTCACCACCGATACCCCTTTGTAAAAGTTAAAGTGTCCCACCTTCGGGTCGACGGCGATGAACATCTTCCTGCTCTTCGACTTCTCCAGGATGCCGCGTATCATACCCCCGGAAATCATTCCTTTTCTGTAATCGGACACTATTATTGCATCAAAGCCCCGATATAATGAGCCGATATGTTCCAGAACCCCGCGCAACACTTTCCCCGCAACGTACTTGCTGTCTTCCCTGTCGAACCTGACGACCTGCTGGTTGTGGGCAATAACCCTTGTCTTAACTGTCGTTGGCCTGTTAGATACGAATATGCCCTCGCATTTTACGCCCTTCCGGGTCAGCAGGTCGGTCAGAGCCTCGCCGGCCATGTCCTTCCCTACGATGCCCACGACAGCCGCGCTTGCGCCCAGGGACACTATGTTGTTGGCCACATTGGCGGCCCCGCCGAGCAGGAAACTCTCCCTTTCGACCTCGACCACCGGCACCGGCGCCTCGGGAGATATCCTTCTCACGTTTCCCCAGATATAACGGTCCAGAATAAGGTCACCGACAACGAGAATATTCCTGTCACGAAACTGTTTTATGACGGCGTCAAATTTCATATGTCTTACTATAGCCTACACTGAGCTGAAAAATGAACTGCTCATGCACTTCAGCAGTAAGATTTTGTCGTTAGTACTAACGCCGGGAAAGATTCCGGTCAAGCCGGAATGACAAATGCGACCAAATAAGTGCTTTGCCTGTCATTGACCCAAAACCACTCTCCGGGGACATAACTCCCCCCCTCCCCCTCTTATTTTAAAAGGGGATGCCGTAGGCGGGTCACTATCCAAAGAAGGGAGAAGTTAATTACCCCTTTGGGAAAGGGGCCTGCCTGCCGGTAGGCAGGGATAGAGGAGAATTTTTTGAATGATGCAGGCAAAAAAATAGGCGGGTCTTTCGACCCGCCCTCAGAAACTCTCTTACGAGAAATTTAGAACGACAGTGTCAGCATGTGTCTCAGGACAGTCGCACCCTTCTTATCAACAGAATAAGTGTCTGCATAGAAGTTGCCGGCCTTGAAGTAGCCTGCGTCGATCTGATAGTTGAGGTTCTTTGCGATGTTGTACACGATTTTGCCGTCAACTTCCCATCCGGCGTTCTTGGATACACCGTCCGCGGCTTTCGTCGCCCTGATGATGTAGCCGTCGAGAGAAGCAGTGACATCTTTCACCGGGGTTACATCGAGACCGACGTTGTAATAGGTGGTGTTGCTAATACCGGAATTGATCCTGCCAGCAGTCGATACAACGTTGTACTCATAAACCAGGGTGTAGTGCTGGTTGTTGCCGAGATAGGTCTCGAACTGCTTGTCCTTAGCATCATTGGCATCGTTGTCGCCGCTTCCGTAAGCGAAGCTAGCCCTCAGGTTAAGGGGATCAACCATATAGTTCAGACCGGCCATAAATGCATAGCCCCTGAATTTGGTCTCTGTAGGTGTGCCGCTGAATACCTTGCCGAACTGGAAGTCGGCAGCCGCCTTCACTCCGAGTCCCGAGAACTCGCCGTTTGCAGTAAAGCCGAGGTTCTGGTGGCTGAAGCCCAGATCCGGGAGATTCAGATAAGTATAGTTGAGACCAACAGATGTTTTCGGATCCATTTTGTAAGTGATTATTCCGACATAACCGTCGAGGTCAGAGGTATTGTCGTACTTGTTGCCGGTATAGTTCAGCGTGAGCGGCTGGAAAGTATAGACGTTGCTGTTTGCGCCATCACCCGCAAACTTGATGGTCAGCAGATCGATCTCCAACTCCTTGGAAGGGAGGAGGAAGGCCACGATGGCGTCATCACCGAACTTGGTGTGATCGAAGAACTCCTTCTGACCGAGGGCAAGGGGCATATGACCGACCTTTAGACCTGCCGGGAACCCAAACAGACCGGAGCCGCTGTACAGCATCCATGCCTGGAGGATGCTGAGTTGGGCAGGCTTCGAATTGAAGTTGCCCCATGTGTAATTGTCCTGCTCGTTCGTTCCCGATTCGAGCTGCACCATGCCTTCGATGTTCGGAGATATCTTGGCGTCGACGCTGAGTCTCACCCTCTCGTCATACCAGGCCGCGGAGTTCTTCTCGGCAGGTATGCCGTTAAACCCTTCCGAACTGTCTCCAACATTCGCAATATTCTTGCCGTACCAGCCTCTTACCCTCAGTTCTCCGCTCAGATTGATCTGAGTCGTGCCTGCTGCCACCACGGCTTGTGTCTCAGACGGTATCTCGGCGTGGATTGCAAAGGCGCTGGCTGCAAAGCTCAGTACGAAAAGTGCGCCTAAGATGATTGCTAAATATTTTTTCAATTTGCTAACCCTCCTTCTCAGAAGTTAAAAGCCAGAAATCGGCAGCCGTCTTCTGCGGCAACCAATTCTAACTTAAAGATATTTTCTCCGCCCAAGGCGGATTTTACCTTAGTTGCCTCTCTTTAGTTGCCTCTCTTTGCTGAAATCAATAAACTCTTTTATCACCTCCCCTTGAAAGGTTCAGCCTCCTATGGAGACCACGCAAGTGATTAGTAAAACAAGAAAGATTCCCAAACCTGAATAATTTCAAATTTATATCATCCCTCTCTGTGCTTTGTCAAGAATTTTCTCAGGCCTTTCGGGCGCCGCCAAATATATCGGATAAAAAGAATGCAAATTGAGGGCCAGTTCACAAAACAGATTGAATTTTTATTGTCTCCTGATATATTCCTTTGTTTACAGAGACTTAGTGTTCTCCCGCCCTTGGGTTATCTCGTGGACCACGGCGGACCTGTATCTATTTTTCATCAGCTTTTTTGCAAATATGAGACAATCTCCGGGACGCCGGCATCGGGGTCTCAATCCCCCGCAAAAAAAGAGTAATAGGGGGAAGTAAGATGGTCCCACCGGGGAGAGGAGGTGAGAAAAGCCCATTCCGCGACTCTTGCGCTCTTTATTTGGCCGTGTCTCCAGTCGGGGGTTTTTCAGCAAGCCTGAGAGGTCACGTCTATTTATCCTCGCAACTTTGCGCCAGACATGCCTGAGCAGTTACAATATGCTTTTATGCTCAAAGTAATTTATAGATCGATCCTCAGGGAACTCCTTGTCACTTTCCTCCTGACACTGGCCTTTCTCAATTCCGTACTGATGATGGAAAAAATGCTTCGCCTGAGCAGGCTGCTTTCCGGTGTCGGTGCCTCATTCTTCGACATGCTGAAGATCATCCTTTTGCTCCAGCCTCAACTCATGCTTCTGACCGTACCCATGTCTCTTCTGCTTTCAACGCTTCTTGTTTACGGGAGAATGAACCATGACAGTGAAACCATAATCCTCAGGGCAAGCGGCATGGATTTCAGAAAAATCTCTTTCCCTGTCGCCATTCTGGGCGTGCTCTGTTTCTTACTGAGTGTTGCCACAAGTTTTTATCTTTCCCCCAAGGGAAGCGGCGGGTTGAGGGAAGAGGTTAAGACTATAATTGCTGTCGGTTCGACGCACGCCATAGAGGAAGGCACTTTCAACTCGTCATTCAGGAACATTGTCATACTGGTTAAAGGGAAAACCCCCCCTGACAGGCTCGATGACATCTTCATTTACGACAGCCGTCGCAAAGACGAGCCGAGAGTCCTTATGGCGCGTGAAGGAAGACTCTTCATGCAGAACGGGATGACCATCGGCATCGACCTGAAAAACGGATATATGAATATCATAAAAGAAACAACCACAACGGAACTGTTTTTCAAGAGGTACAGATTCTCCCTGAATCTCGATTATGATGCCAGCTCACCGAGAAATAAGGAGTTCACTCCCCTGCAGTTGCTGAAGAAAATACGAACGACGGGCGACGGGAAGGAAAGGAAATCCCTGTACCTCGAATTTAACCGCCGCCTCTCGCTGCCTGTGGTATGCCTGCTCCTCATCCTTCTGGGCCCGCCCCTGTCGCTTCTGTCGGGGAAATCGGGAAGACTCGGCGGCCTGGCTATCGGGCTTCTCGTTTTCACTGTCTATTATGTGCTCCTTGCTTACTGCGAAAACCTGGTGCTGGCATCGCGCATACCCTATTATGTCGGCGCTTGGGTCCCGACTGTCCTGCTGGGAGCATTCGCGGTCATCATGTTCAGGAAAGAGAGCCTGCGATGAGGACGGTCCAGCGCCTTTATTTAAAGGATTTCCTGATACTGCTCGGTATCCTTGCCGTCGGTCTGTCCGCCATTTTCAGCCTCCTCGATCTTACCAGCAACGTGGACAGCTTTATGCGCGCCAAACCTTCCGTAGCCGACCTCCTTTCTTACGCTGCATTGAACGTACCGAGGTATTTCCTCTACCTGCTGCCGATGTCTGTACTGATCGGCAGTCTGTTTACGTTCAGCCAGGCTCACAGGAGGGGGGAAATCACGGCAATCAAGGCTGCGGGGGGAAGGCTGAGGACTCTCTTCTACCCCTTCCTCATCACGGCCGCTTTATTGAGCGTCCTGGCCTTTATTACCGGCGAGATTGTCGTGCCCGACTTTTCGGGAAGGGCCATTGCACTCAAAAACCATATGGAAGGCAAGACCAGGCAGCTGAGTTTCACGGAGGGGGCACTGTGGCTCAAGAGCAGGGACGGCTCTCCCGTCAAGATCGACCTTTATATCCCGGACAAGAAGATGGCCAAAGGCATCAGCATCTTTGTTGTCGGCAACAACTCTCTAAAGGAGGAGATCCGGGCCGATGACGCGGTATGGAACGGCAACACATGGGTGCTGAAGAACGTACTTGAGTTCGATATCGCAACTGGCAAAACAGAAAGATTGCCATCACTGGAATATCCCGGTCTCGAATCTCCCGACCTGTTCACAGAGGAGATCAAAACGACTGATGAAATGGGGTTCTTCGAGCTTTACAGGTACATTCACAGATTGCGGACAGCCGGCTTCAAGAATGTGAAGATGGCCGTCGACATCAATTCAAAAATCTCATTCCCCCTCATAAACGTTTTCATGATGCTTCTCGGCATTTCTTTGTCCCTGCGGATGGGACTGGGCCTGTTGTCTGTCTATCTTTTTCTGCAGGTGCCCGAATGAATGTCCCGGACAATCCTTACATCGTCCGGTAAGTTTACTCTAATGTCGCAAGACAGCCCGGCAGGAACACCGAAAAAGTCTTGTAATGACAACATGATCTTATTTATCTTTCACATAAATGCCGCCAAGACGTATTGTGACTCTCAAAATAAGGCCGGCCGGCCTCTTTAAGGGGCTCCAAGGTGTCGCTACAAGACATTTTTCGCTGCCCCTGCGGGGCTTTGCGGATATCTTATTGAACTGTAAAGTTTACCTGCCGGATCTCTGTGCCTGTTCCAGATAGCGTGAGACTTCGGCCCTGTACAGCTCATGCAGACGCCGGGTCACTGCGCCGACTTCGTAGCTCGCACGTTCAAAACGCGAAACAGGCATGACCTCGCCGGTAGTGTTGGTAAGGAAGACCTCTTCAGCCCCGAAAATGTCCTCAGGACGGAATGCACCCTCCG
>JARRRD010000015.1:0-23108 GCA_037381085.1 Candidatus Sulfobium sp. | reverse complement strand
GGCAAAGGGTCCATAGGCTTAGATATCGGGTCGAGTTACATCAAGACCGTCAAACTTAAGGAATCGAAAGGCGGTTACGAACTTGAACTCTTCGATATCCATCCTCTCCCGCCTGAGCTGGTTGTCGACGGTTCGATAATAGACTCCCTCCGGCTGACCGATTCGATAAAGGAGATGATCAAGAAGGCCGGGATAAAGTCCAAGGAAGCGGTTATCTCGATTTCCGGCCACTCTTCCGTGATTATCAAACGCATCTCTCTGCCGGAGATGTCAGAGGAGGAACTCTCCGAATCCATAAAATTCGAGGCCGAGCAGTATGTGCCCTTCGACATCGACGACGTGAACCTCGATTTCCAGATTATCGGCCCTAAGGAGGAAGCCGGCCAGATGGACGTTATCCTGGTGGCGGTGAAAAAGGAAATCATAAATGAATATACTTCCGTGGTCAAAGAGGCGGGACTCACACCCATCATAGTGGACATCGATTCCTTCGCGCTTGAGAACATGTACGGCATAAATTACGAAATCGAGGCGGAGAAGAATGTCGCACTGCTGAACATCGGGGCAAGTACGATAAATGTGAGCATTCTGAAAGGGGGTATTTCGGTGTTCACGAGGGACAGCTCACTGGGCAGCAATATCCATGCGGAGGCCCTGCAGAGGGAATTCAATATCCCTTACGAGACTGCGGAGAGGTTGAAACGGGGGGAGTCGGTCGAGAACGTCGCAGAGGAGGACGCCCACGCCGTCATCGAATCGGCATCTGAAGAGATTCTCGGAGAGATAGTCCGATCCTTCGATTACTATCGCAGCGCCACCCTCCAGGAGGATATCTCGGAGGTCATATTGAGCGGGGGCTGCGCCCTGCTGAAGAATTTCGCATCGATGATCGCCGAAAAGGCCGGCGTGGAGACGAGAGTGGTCGAGCCTTTCCGCAATATCAGGATACCGAAGAGGTTCGATACGGTCTACATAGAAGAGATGGCGCCCATAATGGCCGTCGCCGTGGGGCTGGCCCTCAGAAAGCAGGGAGACAGATGATAAAGGTAAATCTTCTTCCGGTAAAGAAGAAGAGAAAGGCGAAGCCGGTACCCGGCTTTGTTGTTGCGGGCATCCTTGTGACCATAGCGACGGCTGCGGTGCTTGTCTACGTTATTTATTCCCTGAATGCCTCACTGGTTTCAAAAAAGAACCTGATTGCTGCAAACGACCAGAAGATCGCCAAGTTGAAGGAGAAGATCAAGTCCGTGGCGGATTACGAAAAGCGCAATGCGGAGTACAAGAAGCGGAAGGACGTTGTAGAGAAGCTGAGCAGAAACAGGACCCTGCCGGTCAAGACCCTGGATGAGATAAGCTCGCTCCTCTCTTCGGGGGTATGGCTCAATTCCCTGGGCATCAACAACGACAAAGTCAATCTGTCCGGAACGGGGTTTACGAACACGGACGTGGTTGATTACGTTAATAATTGCAAGAATTCAAAGCTTTTTACCGACGTATATCTGGGAGAGTCCATACAGCGCAATATTTCGGGATACTCGGTCTACAACTTTAAACTGACCTTTAAGGTGAAGTCGTAATGGCGAAACTGGATATAAAGAATCTGCCGTCTTATGCCAGGATATTGATTGCCCTGTGCCCCGCGGTACTCCTTGCCGTGGCCATTTTCATATTCATGATCATGCCGAAGCAGAAAGAGATCAGGAACCTCGATGCGACGCTGGACAATCAGAACAACGAGATCGCGGTCAGTGAGGCCAAGGTGGCGAAGCTGGATGTCCTTATCAGGGAGAACAGGAAGCTCCAGGTCAGGTGGAATGAATTGAAGGAGCAGCTGCCTGAAGAAAGCGAGGTCTCGGGCCTTCTGAAGCAGGTTTCCGACAGGAGCATAGCTGCCGGGCTTGATATGAGATCCTGGAAGCCAAGATCAAGAAGAGTATATCCCGGCGGCGTAGTATACGAGATACCCGTCTCGGTAAACGTGAGAGGCAAGTTTCACGATTTCGGGGCCTTCCTGGCCAGCCTGACCAGAATGGACAGGATAGTGAACGTGAACGCCATAAAGATGGGAAGCCCCAAAACGAGAGGAGAGAGCAGCATCCTGAATATATCCTTCACGGCTGCGACCTTCTCGGCCATTCCTGAAAAGGCGGGCAAGAAGGGTAAGAAGGGTAAGAAGAGATGAGACGTTCAATCATGATACTGTCCTCTTGCGTGCTTATATTGTCGCTGGCAGGTCTCGGGGGATGCGGCAAGTCTTCCATCCCCGGCAAAAGACAAGTGGCCAACGTAGCGCGACCCGCAGCCAAGGTTGCCAACGTATCACAGGGGGAAAAGAAGCAGGAGGAGAAACCGCAAGTTTACGATTACGAGGCAAGGGGAAGGAGAGACCCCTTCACGTCACTGATCGCGATTGCGAAGGAGAAGCAGAAACGGAAGAAGAAACCCAATCCTCTGGAAAATTTCGACGTGAGCGAGATAAAAGTGACCGCGATTGTGTGGAACGCGAACGGCTATTTTGCACTGATTACCCTGCCTGACAATAAGTCTTACACCATTACGCAGGGAATGACGCTGGGGCTGTATGGGGGCAAAGTGGTGAAGATCACAAAAGATTCGGTCCTGGTGAGAGAACAGATAAGGGATTACAGGGGGCAACTCAAAACGAAAGATACTACACTGAAACTCCGCGAGGAGGGAGAATGATGAAAAGATATATCCTGTCAAGACTATTCCTGCCGATCATACTGGTGACCCTTGTCACCGGTTGCGCCACCTCTTCCGGGGTGCGGAAATCAACCGCCGGCAACGAAGCGGTAATCACGGGCATAAAGCTTGAGGACAATAGTCTTGCAATCAGCAGCAACAAGCATTTTACGTACACGATCTACTCTACCGACGATCCCTACAAGATTACCGTGGACATTCCGGACATGTCGCTCGGCAGTTTCACCGGGAAGATAGTCTCGGAAAAGGCCGGTTTTACTGAGATCACCCCCCGGCAGACCGCTCTCCCCAATCGTTCGGTAAAGATCGACATAGCCCTCCAGTCACCCACTCCCGTTGAGCCCTTTTATGAAGGCAATACACTTACCATCAAGGTGAAACCCGAAGAGTCTGCAAGTGCGGGGGCAGTTGCGCCGCCGAAGGCGGAGGACATGAAGGCAACGGTTCCACCAACCGCAGGGGACGAACCGGTAAAGGAGAACGCGTCAGTCGGTGCACCTGCCGTTGAAGAGAAGGCAAACAGGACTGATCAGTCGCCGGGAACGGCCGCAGAGATCTCCGGGAAGGAAGCCGGTGGAGCAACTGAAAAGGCTCCGGCAGAAGACAGTAAGATGGCGGAGAGCAAACCTGCGGTTCTGAAAGCTACCGAGATCACGGGCGTGAAACTCGAAAGATCCGCCGGCGTGCTGAAGGTCGTCATCAAGGGCAACGGGACCATGGTCCCCAATGTCTTCCCCCTTGACAGGAGGATCGTTATTGATATCCCGGATGTGACGCTGAATGCCTCGATGCCTGAAAGTGTCGTGTCTCCTCTGACGGGCATACGTGCAGGGAAGCATAAGAACAAGATAAGGCTGGTGCTGGACCTCAGGAAAAAAACCGAGTTCGAAGTAGCTGCCGTGGGCGATTCGATAGAGATTTCATTGGAGAAGAAAGGCGCAGCGACTGCCGCGGCGCCCTCCGCGGTGCCCTCCGGCGGGGCGGTTTCCACTGCAGCTCCGGCAACCCCCGTTGCAACGGCTCAACCGGCGACAGGGCCCTCCGGGGACAGGGGAGAGCAGACGGCAGCCGGACAGGTCACAGCGTCCGGCGGGAAGTACAAAGGTAAGAAGATATCCCTCGATTTCCAGAACGCGGAAATAGGTCCTATCTTCAGGTTGCTCGCCGACGTGAACGGATACAATCTCGTCCTTGACCCGTCAGTGCATGGAAAGATCACGATTAAACTGATGAATGTGCCCTGGGACCAGGCCCTCGACATAATCCTGCATACCTTCAATCTGGGCAAGTCGATAGAGGGGAACATTCTCTGGATTGCGCCGAACAGCGTTTTCTCCAAGATCATCAACGAGAAGAAGAAAAAGGAGAGCCTTCAGGAGAGTGCGGAAGAACTCAACCAGGAGATAATACGCGTGAATTATGCAACCGCATCTGACATCCGCGCTGCCATCAGCAGCGGCAAACTGCTCAGCCCGAGGGGGAGTGTCACAGTAGACACCAGGATGAACACCCTGATTGTCAAGGACACGCAGAAGAGCATCGACAAGATAAAAGACCTGGTGAAGATCATGGATGTGGCGAAGCCCCAGGTCATGATCGAGGCCAAGATAGTGCAGGTTTCAAACGATTACAACCAGACGCTCGGGATCAACTGGGGAGGCTCTTTTACCACCCAGACCTTCCCGAATGTTGTTGACGGAGCCTTTGCGGTCAACGCGCCCGTTATAACACCGTCTACCGCTTCGGCTCTTCCCGGCGGCGCTCTGGGCATGACCGTGGGACATGCGAACACCATGCAGGTGAGCCTGTCCCTGCAGGCGCTGGAAACGGTGGGCAAGGCGAAGACACTGTCGAACCCGAAGATCCTGACGATGGACAACGAGGCTGCGACGATCCAGCAGGGCAAGACGTTCTTCATCGCAACGGTCAGTCAGTCCGGAACCCAGACACAGCAGGAGCAGGCAACATTGATGCTCAAGGTGACGCCGAAGATCGCTCCCGACGGTTCGGTACAGCTGAAGGTGGACGCCACGGACGACAGCCTTGAACCGGGGACTGCAGGCGCCAGCGCGGTCGTCGATACGAAGAGCCTCAAGACCCAGGCGCTGGTGCCCGACGGCCAGACCCTGGTCCTCGGCGGAATCTATACGAACACAGACACGACAAGCGAGGACAGGGTCCCCCTGCTTGGCAAAATACCGGTTATCGGATGGTTGTTCAAGACAAGGAGCAAGCTGGGGAGCGTGTCGGAACTCCTGATCTTCATAACCCCGAGAGTTGTGAAGCAGGCGATGTGAACGGACTGACGAGGAATCGAAAGATATTTGAGGAATAGAGAAAAACGCGAGGAGGAGTGATGAAGGACAGATATTTTGGACTCATACTTATATTACTATTCCCAATGCTGCTCGCAGGCTGCGGAGGTGGGTCGGGGGCACCGGGTTCCTCTGGCAGCGCCGACACGGGCATCATAATCCAGGCCGATAACGTCACTGTCGACAGTCCCGACATCGATGCGATTTCCAATACGTGCCAGGACGGAACTCAGGAGTCCCCCCTTACAAGGACTCAGGCCACACTGAACGTTACGGCTGCGGCACTCAACACAACTACCGCTTCCGATCCCTTTCCTGCGACTATTACAGAATGTACGATTACGTACAAGAAGGCCGACGAGAATCCCGGAGCGCCGATAATCGAAGCATTTACCCAGTATCCGAACTGCGCACTGGCGTCTGGTAACAATACATGCGCTATAACCTTGATGGACATACAGAGGAAGATCGACTTCTGGAACGCAATAGTAGGGGGAACGAATACGCCTCTTACTTATCCGATGCATTACGTAGCGGTGGTCAACTGCTCATACCAGAATGCCTTCGGCAAGACGGGCAGTTTTCCGGCTGAACTGGATATCTGGCTGGCCGATTTCTGTGTATAGGGGAGGAGGAATAATGAAAAGACTACTATCGCTTATAGCGTTATTTATTCTGACGACGGCATTGGCAGGCTGTGGGGGAGGTACGGGGTCTTCCAGCCAGCCCTCGGGGGTGAACGCCGGGGTGCCCTCCGTTATCCATGTTCTGCCTGTTCAGTCGATCATCCAGACCAATTCCTATATTCCCGTCAAGGCCAAGGTCCTCGACGGAAACGGCAACCTCCTTCCCGACACCACGGTAACATTCACGAACCTCTCTCTGGTCGGCAGCCTGAGTGCAACCACTGCCAAGACCGACCAGCTCGGAATCGCCACGGTGAACCTCTTTTCCACCATCTCGGGCTTTTCGACGATCCAGGCCGAGGTCAACACCGGAGCCGGGATGGTGAGGGACAAGAGGACCGTATTCTTCTCGGACTACGACATTACGGTCCCACTCGAAACGACGACACCCGTTCTCACGCTCGACGTAGACGGGAACAGCAACAACATATTTGACGAGCCCAGCGATTACATCCTCTTTGAGACACCGGACGATAACGAGGTGCTTATAAGGGCCACCCTCACGGTTGGCGGCGCGCCCGTGTCGGGCAGTCTGATCACCTTTGGCTCCGACACGGCGGAGGGCACGTTCCCCCTTGGAGATACGGCACATACCGACAACAACGGAGAGGCGTCCGTCCTGGTCAAGGTCGACCCGGCCGTGCTCAGGACCTTTAATACGGTCCTTAATATCACCGCATCGGCGGACGACAGCTCGGGCAACATTATCGCGGAGAATATTGTTTCGCTGTTCCTCGACCCGGTGCTCGTTGATACGGTCTCGGTCGGCGCCGACCCGCAGCTGGTCGACTCCGGGGCTACTTCCAAGATTTCGGCACAGGTGTCGACGACGGCAGGCAGCGCGGCACCCGATGGGACAGTCGTGAATTTCACTACCACGAATGGTTCGGTGTCACCCTTCAGCCAGACAACGAGCGGCGTGGCGACAGCCACGTTTACGGCGCCCAAACTTCAGCCGGGCGCATTCAACCAGCAGGCGACGATAACGGGTTCGTCGGGCGGGAAGTCCGGATCGGTGACGGTCACCATAGTGGCTCCGACGCCCACACCAACGCCGACGCCGGCCCCGACGCCGACGCCTACACCTACACCGGTGCCCGCACTGACCGTAGTGCCAGCGTCTCAGCCTATTGTGGCTGCCAGCGGGGGGACTGCTACCTTTACTATCGGCGGCGGCACGCCCCCTTATGTTGTTACCTCCTCAGATCCATTAAGGGCGTATTTCGGCACATCTGGGACGGGCGCTGCAAACGTCACCAATAGTGGTGATTCCATTGATGTTACAGTGCCAGCGGGCGCCTCGACGGGTACTATCACCATCACGGCCTACGACTCCGTGGGGGCTGTAAAGACGGCTACGATTGTAATCCAGTGATAAGCTAATGTGAGTGGGGCGGGACCTTCCCGCCCCATTTTTAAAGGAGGAAGGGGCAGATGACGAAAAAGTTCATTTATATCTTTATCGCACTTGTACTCGCGTCCTGCGGCAGTCAGAAGACCGCGGGCATTTCCCAGAATTCCGTTTCCCAGAATTCCGCGAAGGAGGCCGCCGCGGTAAAGACGGCCGCCTCTGTCAATGCCCCTGTTGCAACCGTGCAATCCATCCTCGCCGAGGCCGAAAAGGGCGGATACAAAAAAGGGGAACTCATCGTCCGTTATAAGACGGGGGCGACTGCCGCCGTGTCCGCCCGGGCGAATGCGGCTGTCGGCGCAAGTGCCATAAGAAGGTTCTCGCTGGTCAATGCCGAACAGGTGAAGCTCCCTGAAGGCGTCTCCGTAAAGGACGCTATCGCCCGGTACATGCAGGACCCCGGCGTCCTTTACGCCGAGCCGAATTACCTGAGATATCCCAATATGGTCCCCAACGATACCTATTTCAGCCCCCAGCAGTGGGCATTGAACAATACCGGCACATATGCGAGCGGAACTGCCGGCGATGATATCGGGATGCCTCAGACATGGGACATAACGCAGGGCAGCCGGAATGTTGTCGTGGCCGTTATCGACAGCGGCGTGGACTACAACCATCCGGACCTTGTAAACAACATATGGACCAATACTAACGAGGACTGCAACAACGGAAAGGACGACGACGGAAACGGTTACGTAGACGACTGCGAGGGATGGAACTTCGCTTTCGGAAACAACGACCCCATGGACGATTACGGGCACGGCACTCACATTGCCGGAATCATCGGCGCCGTCGGGAACAACGGCCTCGGCATAGCCGGCGTCATGTGGAACGTAAGGATCATGCCGTTGAAATTCATAGCCGACTACGGTCCCGATATATGCGGGGCCGGAGAAGAGTTCTGCGGCGATGTGGCCGATGAGGTGGACGCTATCCAGTATGCCGTCGCCAACGGGGCGAAGATCATAAACGCGAGCTTCGGATCCGATACTTACTCGCAGGACGAGCATGACGCGATCAGTGCAGCCGGCAATGCCGGCGTACTCTTTGTTACCTCGGCCGGCAACGGGACTCTCGACACTATAGGGGACAACAACGACATCAATCCGCAATACCCGGCGGGCTACGACCTGCCGGACATGATAGCCGTCGCCGCTACGGACCAGAACGACCAGAGGGCCTCCTTCAGCAACTTCGGGCCGAATTCTGTCCAGGTTGCGGCCCCGGGGGTATATATCCTCAGCACTGTTCCGACGGCGGGGATAGCAGACTCTTTCAGCTCCATCTGCACGGGGTCCCTGTCCGTTGGCTACGATATATGCAGCGGCACATCCATGGCGGCCCCCCATGTCGCCGGACTTGCCGGTCTTCTTGAAAGCTATTACACCGACTTCAGCGACCAGCAGGTCCGCTCGACGATCATGAGGTATGTGGACGTGCTTCCCACCCTGAACGGGTGGATACAGACGGGCGGGCGGGTGGACGCTTACAGGGCGCTTTCTTCCCTTCTCGCGCCGACGGGCCTTGCGGCGTCATCGACGTTGCCGTCGGAAGTTTCACTGTCCTGGACGGACAACGCAACTGGCGAGGACGGGTATACAATAGAAAGAAAAACAGGGGATGGCGACTACGGACAGCTCAAGACACTCGGGCCCGATGCAACGTCCTTTACGGATACCGGGCTCAGCCCTTCCACAACTTACACTTACCGGGTGAGGGCCTTCAACAATATCGGCCATTCCATGGATGGCGCCGGTGGTGTGGCGACGGTGACTACGCCTGCGTCGGCCCCTGCGGCAGAGGCGGGAGGAGGGAGCGGCGGAGGGTGCTCCATCGCTTCCCGGCCGGACAATTCGACGGCCCTCGGAGACATTGCCGTGTTCCTCTTGCCCCTTGTCCTGCTCTTTGTTCTGAAGAGGGCCAGGCGCAGGAATGCATGAGACAGTTTACGCGATCTTGTCTATCATGAGAGAGGGGCTTCGGCCCCTCTCTTCATTTTTGTTGACCGCAGACAGTCTTCATCTGTCTGCTGCCGGCCGGCGTTTTCCGTATTAAATGAAGAAAAAGGCCCTTATTGCATACGGGACTTTGCTCGTCATCCTCTTTCTCTCCCACGCTTTTCCCTTCCGTGCTTTTGCCTATGCGGTACCACTTTTCCTGACAGTTGTTCCCATACTGATGAGGAGGAGGATCAACTTCTCCTTCTCCGTCAGGGACCTTATTGCCGGTGCCGGGGTTTCGCTGCTCATCCTCGCTCCCCTGTTTCTGTGGTTATATACCCATAGGGTATTCAGAGTACCGTCCGTCCACATTATAATGGCGCAGATCGTTCTCGTCTCTTTCCCGGAAGAGGTCTTCTTCAGGGGCTTCCTCCAGGACACTCTCGGGAACAATCTCATGGGGGTGGTGGTCGTCAGTCTCATGTTTTCTCTCTCTCACATCCCCTCCCTCCTGTTCGGGGGAAATATTTATGCTCCCCTCACCTTCTTCCCCTCGCTTGTCATGGGCCTCCTGTACATGAAGACAGAGAACGTCCTGCCTTCGACGGTTTTCCACTTCCTGGCGAACGTGTTGTTCCTGGGATTTATGATATAATCTATGATGTTACGGCGGGGCCGGCATCCTGAAAGGGAAGATCGTTTATGGCAAATCTGAGGTTCCTTACGTCCGGCGAATCCCACGGACAGGCACTGGTCGGGGTCCTTGAAGGCATACCGGCGGGGGTGGCCGTTTCTTCAGACGAGATAGACCGGGAGCTGCGCAGGCGCCAGCAGGGATACGGGAGGGGCGGACGGATGAAGATAGAATCCGACCATGCCCGCATAATCGCCGGTGTCCGTTGGGGCATGACGATCGGCTCGCCTGTAAGCATACTTGTGGAGAACAGGGACTGGCAGAACTGGCGGGAAGGCATGTCTGTCGAGGAGGGGTATGAGAATTCGATAAAACCCGTCACGCGTCCGCGGCCTGGACATGCAGACCTGGCGGGTGTTCTCAAATACGGCCGCGCCGATATCCGGGATATCCTGGAGAGGTCGAGCGCCCGCGAGACGGCCATGCGCGTGGCACTGGGGGCGGTGGCCAGGAAGTTCCTCTCCCTGTTCGATGTCAGGGTGGGGAGTTACGTGACAGGGATAGGAGGGGAGAAAACCGGTGCCGGAAGCCCGGTTGCCGGGGAGAAAGCCCTCATTGGAATGTTCGAAAAGGCGGAGAAATCCCCTGTCAGGTGCCCTGACACTGAAACCTCCAAAAAGATGATAAGGGCGATAGACAAGGCTGCAAAGGAAGGCAATTCCCTCGGCGGGACCTTCGATGTCTTCATCACCGGCCTGCCTGCCGGACTGGGAAGCCATATCCAGTGGGACCGGAAACTCGACGGCCGTCTGGCCCAGGCGGTTATGAGCATACAGGCGATCAAAGGGGTCGAGATAGGCGCGGGCTTTGAAATGGGCGGGCGGCCCGGATCTGAAGTGATGGACGAGATATTTTTCAGCCGGAGGCGGGACGCGAAAAATCGTGCAGGAGGCTTCTACCGCAGAACAAACAATGCAGGGGGTATCGAGGGAGGCATGACAAACGGCATGCCGGTGATTGTAAGGGCGGCGATGAAGCCTATCCCTACTCTCAGGAAGCCGCTCCGGTCCGTGGACGTAAGGACCGGCAAGCCTTTCCAGGCCGCTTACGAACGCTCCGACGTCTGCGCCGTGCCGGCGGCGGCGGTGGTCGCCGAGGCGATGACGGCCCTTGTAGCGGCGGACGCGTTCCTCGAGAAATTCGGTGGCGACAGCGCCGGGGAAACAAGGCGGAATTTCGATTCCTACATTGTCCGGATGGGAAGGCACCGGAAGGGGTGAGGGGAGATTTTCCGGAGGATGTTTGTTTATTACCCCGGCAGTTAAATAGATGAAAGCCGGCGAAAACTGTCATTCCGGCTTGTCCAGAATCTTTCTTGCTTTCCGGAAGGATTCCCGGCGCGCTTCTCTTGCGGGAATGACAGCCTCGATGTTTTTAGTTGCGGAGTAATAGTAATGAGATCAATATTATGAAATACACTGCGAAAAATATCGTTCTCACGGGCTTCATGGGGACCGGCAAGACCGAGGTCGGCAGGGAGCTCTCCCGGATACTCGACATGGATCTCATAGATATAGATACCGAGATCGAGGCGGGACAGGGGATGAAGATCACCGACATCTTCGGCACCCTGGGCGAGCAGCGTTTCAGAGAGATCGAAAGCGAGATGATCAGTAAGATCGGGGAGATGGAAAATGTGATCATCTCCACCGGCGGCGGCGCGGTGCTGAGAGAGGAGAACATGGCGGTGCTGAGGGAAAAGGGGATGATTTTCTGTTTGAGCGCGGCCCCCGCCACCATCCTCAAACGGACAAGCGGCAACTCCGACAGGCCCCTCCTTAATGTCGAGGACCCCCTGGCAAGGATACGGGATCTGCTGGAATTCAGGAGGCCCTTTTATGAGAAGGCCGGGACGCTCATAGACACCGAGGCAAAAACCCCTATCCGGATCGCCGAGGAGATCGCCGGGATATTCCGATGCAGAAGATAAGGGTGGACCTGGGAGACAGGAGTTACAACATCGCGATAGACAGCGGGATGCTTGCCGAAATCGGAAGGGCCCTCGAAAAATTCGAGTTCGGAGGAAGGCTTGCACTTGTGAGCAATCCGACGGTCTATGGATTCTACGGCAAGGTCGTTTCCGGATCGATAAGGGCTTCGGGCTTCGAACTGACCGAGATCATCATTCCCGACGGCGAGGAATACAAGAGTCTGCCCTGGGTGGAAAAGATTTACGGGGAACTTCTCAAGGCCCGGCTGGACAGGAAGTCTGCCCTGGTGGCACTCGGAGGGGGCGTGATAGGAGACATCACCGGATTTGCGGCGTCGACTTATATGAGGGGCGTGGATTTCGTGCAGGTCCCTACTACCCTCCTTGCGCAGGTCGACAGTTCCGTGGGCGGAAAGACCGGCGTCAACCACCCCCTGGGCAAGAACATGATAGGCTCCTTCTGGCAGCCAAGGCTTGTATGGGCCGACACCGGCACCCTTAAGACCCTGCCCGGCCGGCAATATCTGGCGGGGATTGCAGAGGTCATAAAGTACGGCGTGATCTGGGACGAGGAGTTTTTCTCCTTTCTCGCTGAAAACAGGGAGAAGATCCTGGGACTGGATGATGTCGCGGTAGCGCATATCGTGAAGAGGTCCTGCGAAATAAAGGCGGATGTCGTCTCCAGGGACGAGAGGGAATCGGGGTTGAGGGCTATATTGAACTACGGACATACGATAGGCCACGCCATAGAAACGGCAAGCGGCTACGGGAAGCATCTTCACGGCGAGGCGGTGGCCATAGGCATGTGCCTGGAGGCGAGGCTTGCACGGGCAAAGGGCCTCATCAGCGCGGAACAGACGGATAGGATAGAAGCGCTTGTCAGGTCTTACGGACTGCCTTTCGAACTGCCGGCGGAGACCGATCCGGCCGTACTTTTTTCCTCCATGAAACTCGACAAGAAGGCCGTCGCGGGAGAACTCAGGTTCGTACTTCCCGAAGAGATAGGGAAGGTCAGGATAGAAGGCGGTATAAGCCGCGAAGACATCGAAAGGATTATGTGATCCGGACGTTCGCCCCCGTGCGGATGTAATTATTCAGATAAAGGGGGGGCGGTGCTATTCCGGTCGCCGGGGAGAAATCATGAAAAAAAGTGTATTTCGTCGTGTTTTTATCCTCTACGCAATTGTCCTGGTCCTTGGCGTTGTTTTCATCGAGATCTACGTTACCGCAGCCGTCGGGAAACGCTATAAGGATGAACTCAGAAGCGACCTCCTGGTCCGGATAAACCTGATGTCGGACTCCATCCCTTTCGATGAAACCGATATTGATGCCCTTTGCAGGCGAATGAAGGAAAGGATGGACAATACGAGGGTTACCGTGATAAGACCGGACGGCAGGGTTATCGGAGATTCGGACGCTGAATCCCCCCGTATGGAAAATCATGCCCACCGTCCGGAAATCGAGCAGGCGCTTGCTTCCGGGAGCGGTTCCTCCGTGCGGCTCAGCCGCACGCTGAACCATGACTTTCTCTACGTAGCCAGAAAGATCGTGAGGAACGGAAAGTTCCTGGGGTTTGTGAGGCTTGCAGTTCCCCTGATGCAGGTAGAAGAGGCGGTCGGCATGTTCAGGATGAGGATGGTCCTGGTGGTCGTCGCGGTTCTGCTTGTTGCCTGGCTGTTCTCGGTCTGGCAGACTGACCACCTGAGAAGGTTGTGCGGACAGCTGACGGATTTTTCGAGGTCCCTTGCCCGGGGCGAGATCGACAAGCGTCTCCACCTGGAAGAGGCCGGAGAGTTCGATGAGATAACCAGGAATCTCAATGCCATGTCCGCTCACCTGCAGGGTACCATGGCGCACAGCGAAGAGGAAAAGAAACGTCTGAACGTTATCCTGGAGAGCATACCTGACGCCCTGCTCATTATCGATTCGAAAGGCCTGGTCCAGCTTTCGAGCACTTCTGCCAGGGAATTTTTCGGTGAGGCGGTCCTCGCGGGGAAACAGTTTATCGAAGTGGTAAGAAACCGGGACTTTTCTGACGCGATGGACGAGGTGCGCAGGGATTTGCTGCCGGTGTCGGCCGAGATCAGGACCGACTATCCCGAGGAGAGATATCTGGTGGTCAGAATATCCCCGCTTTTCTACAGGGAGGGTGAATTGTCCGGCTTCGTCGCCATATTCCACGATATCACCGAACGCGAGAAGCTCGAACAGGTCCGGAAGGACTTCGTGGCAAACGTCTCCCACGAAATAAAGACGCCTATTACGGCAATTCAGGGCTTTGCAGAGACGCTGCTGGAAGGTGCCCTTGACGACAGGGAAAACGCCGAGAGATTTCTGAGGACGATAAAGTCCAACAGCGAGAGGATAAACTCCCTTGTGGATGACCTGATGACGATCTCGAAGATAGAACTGGGCGTTATCAGGGTAGAGAAGGCGGATGTGGGCGCTGGCGAGATCATTGAAAACGTGACGGCCTTATTGAAAGACAGGGCAACCGAGAAAGGGCTTTCCCTGAAGACGTCGATCAGGAACGATGTCCGCAGGATCAGGGCCGACAGGAACAGGCTCATGCAGATATTGACCAATCTGGTGGACAACGCGATAAAGTTTACGGAGGAAGGAGGTGTGACCGTAGGCACGGACAGGGCAGAGGGGGGAAGGGCCTTCGTGTACGTCGAGGACACGGGTATCGGGGTACCGCGGAAACACCTGCAGAGACTTGGGGAGCGTTTTTACAGGGTCGATCCGGCGCGCTCCAGGAAACTGGGAGGGACCGGGCTCGGCCTCGCGATCGTCAAACATCTTGTCAGGGCCCATGGATGGGACATGCAGATCGAAAGTGTGCAGGGCAAGGGGACAACGGTAAAGATCTTTGTATCGTGACACTGATTTATTGACAGGCAGCTTTTCCTTTATATATCCTATCTGCGGCAGGGGTTATGAGACTTTTTCCAAAGGAAATAGATTTTTTTGAGATATTCGACAGGGCCTCGCTGAATCTCACGAAGGCTGCCTCTCTCCTCGTTTCACTCATGGAGAACTTCGATAATATTGATGCCCGGGTGAAGGAGATGTACGAGGTGGAGCAGGACGGCGATATCCTCACCCACGAGATCATGAAGAAGCTCAACAAGACCTTCATAACGCCCATCGACAGGGAGGATCTCCACGCACTTTCCTCGCGACTGGACGACGTCCTCGATCTGATATGGGGGGCGGTGGACAGGCTGCAGGTGTTCAAGGTTAAAGAATCGACAAAGGAGGCTGTCTCAATGTCGAAGGACCTCCTTGCCACCGCGGAGGTGATACATAAGGCGATCCATAAACTCAAGGAAAAGAACTACTCGCACGTCCAGGAATACTGCATAGAGATCAACAGGCTCGAAAACAGGGTGGACAGGGATTTCAGGGACGCCCTCGGAAGGCTCTTTGATGAGGTCAAGGACCCTGTACTTATCATAAAATGGAAAGAGATCTACGAACACCTCGAAAACGCATCGGACAAATGTGAAGACGTCGCCAACGTCCTGGAAGCGATAGTCCTCAAGTATGCATAATACTTTTTCGCTTCTGGTCGTAGTAATATTCCTTTCGACAATTTTTGATTTCATAAACGGGTTTCATGACACTGCCAACGCCATTGCAACTTCGGTTTCCACGAGGGTCCTGTCCCCCAAGGTGGCCGTGGCCATGGCCGCGGTGCTGAACATGGTGGGAGCTCTCACCGGCACCGCCGTTGCAAAGACCGTTGGTGCCGGCCTTGTGGAGGCCTCCGTAGTTACACAGGTCACCGTCATATCAGCGCTTCTTGCCGCGATAATCTGGGATGTCCTGACCTGGTATTTCGGCCTTCCGACATCCTCCAGCCACGCTATACTGTCGGCCCTCGTCGGGGCCGGGGTGGCCACGGCGGGGACCGGCATCATTATCATGAAGGGCGTTTACAAGATCCTCTTCGGGCTGTTTTTTTCCCCCATAGCCGGACTGATCCTGGGTTTTCTTCTCATGCTGCTTCTGTACAGGCTGTTCAAACACGTTTCGCCCTCGCGGGTCAACAAGACCTTCAACAGGCTCCAGGTGGTGTCGGCGGCCTATATGGCATTCAGCCACGGCAACAACGACGCCCAGAAGACGATGGGGATCGTCACGATGGCGCTTGTCAGCTATTACAAGCTCCCAGCCTTCAATGTGCCGTTGTGGGTCATCGCACTCTGCGCGTCGGCGATGGCCATGGGGACCGCGCTTGGAGGCTGGAGGATCATCAAGACCCTGGGCGTGCGGCTGGTGAGCCTGAGGCCCATACACGGATTTGCCGCGGAAGCGGCGGCGGGCACGATCATAGAGATCGCCTCCCGCATCGGCCTGCCTCTTTCCACAACACACGTTATATCGTCGACGGTCATGGGTGTAGGGGCCTCGAAGAGACTGTCCGCCGTTAGATGGGGCATCGGCAGCGATATCGTGGTTGCCTGGATTATTACGCTCCCGGCCTGCGCCGCCCTCGCATGGATCATCTGCAAGACGGTCATGTTTTTGACCTGACCGGATCTTTCTTCCTGCTTTTTTTGGTCCTTTTGGAAAAAAAGGCCTGTAAAATAACATGAAAAATTGTAATGGTTTCCCGGAGAGCTACCGGGGGCGGATATATCTCTGCGAACCATGCTCTTTGAGGCAAAAGGTGTTCCGGTCAGGATTTTTGCCGGGTCAGGATGATTCGGGGAGGCGAAAAAGTAACAGAACTTTAACATTATTGTAACATTGCTGTAACAATAGTGGCGCTATTCTTTAAGATATCCTCAATAAAAGCGGAGCCGAATCCCGTTCTGAAGGAGTGCTTAATCCTTTGGCTATGCCGTGGAAGAAAAATATTGGCGATTTCTCTTTTTCACTCGTTACCGCTCTTGCCTCTCTCACCGTTGCCTTCCTGATAGCCGGCATCCTGGCCGTACTCGTGCACGAGTCATGGCCGGCGATACAGAAATTCGGCGTTGGGCGGTTTCTCACGTCGACCGACTGGGACCCGGTGAAGCAGTCTTTCGGTGCGGCCACGACGATCTTCGGTACCTTTGTTACCACATTCATCGCACTTCTGATCGCGATACCTGCTGCTGTCGGGGTCGCGATCTTTGTTACAGAGATATCCCCCAACTTCCTCAAGGGACCGATAGGAGTGTCGATAGAGCTCCTGGCCGCCATACCGAGCATCATTTACGGGATGTGGGGCCTGTTCGCCCTTGCCCCCATCATGTCGGAGTATATAGAGCCGGCGCTCCAGGCCACTGTCGGGAAACTGCCGCTGGTTGGCGTCCTTTTCCAGGGTACGCCTCTGGGAATAGACCTCCTTACCGCGAGCGTTATACTTAGCATCATGATTATTCCCTTTACCGCCAGCATTTCCCGTGACTCTTTCCGCCTCACCCCCCCGGTTGTCAAGGAGTCCGCCTATGCCATAGGCGCTACCAGGTGGGAGGTCGTAAAGAACGTCGTCCTCCCGTACTCGAAACTCGGGGTCTTCGGGGGTGTGGTGCTGTCTCTCGGGAGGGCCCTGGGCGAGACGATGGCAGTGGCATTTGTTCTTGGAAACAACCACCAGATAACGTCCTCGCTCTTCGATGCGGCGGCGACTATCACCGTCTCGCTGGCCAATGAATTCACGGAAGCGGATACGAACATCTACCTTTCCTCTCTCTTCTATCTAGCCCTCGTGCTCTTTGTACTCAGCTTCGTAATCCTCGCCATCGCAAAGGTCTTTCTGCTTAGGGCGGAGAAAAGATATTCGAGATGAATTACGAGAAGAGAAGGAAGATCGAGAGTTCTGTCGCGCTGCTCCTCAGCACTCTGGCGGCCGTTTTCGGGCTCTTCTGGCTCGTCTTCATCCTCGGGGATGTCCTTATCCACGGCATCGGCGCCCTGAAGCCCGGACTGTTCATACATGACCCGACCCCGCCGGGCATGGAGGGAGGCGGGCTCAGGAACGCCTTTGTCGGACAGTTGCTGATCACGGCCTGCGCGACGCTCATCGGTGTCCCGGTGGGCATACTTGGCGGCACCTTCCTGGCTGAATACGCCCGCGGCACGAGGTTCGCGAAGGCGATCAGCATACTTTCTGATATAATGGTGAGCGTGCCTTCCATTGTCATCGGTACATTCATATACGCGATCCTGGTATTGCCGGTGCATCACTTCAATGGCTGGGCAGGCGCGGTCGCGCTGGCGGTGATCATGATACCCGTCGTCCTCAGAACGACGGAGGACATGCTTTCCCTTGTGCCGTGGACGCTCAGGGAGGCCGCCTTCGCGCTCGGGGCGCCTTACTATAAGGTTATCGTCCAGGTGGTTTACAGAGGGGCCGCAGCCGGTATTCTCACCGGTATCCTGCTTTCGATCGCCAGGGTGGCCGGAGAGACAGCCCCGCTCCTGTTCACGTCGTTCAATAATTCCTTTTATTCGCTGAATATGAACGGTCCCATATCGTCCCTGACCGTCACCATATTCCAGTACGCCATGGGGCCCTATGACGACTGGCATGCCCAGGCGTGGGCGGCATCGTTCGTCATCACCTTCTTTATCCTGATTCTGACCATACTGGGCAGGCTGATAGTGAAATGGAGGTATAAGTAGTGCAGGAAGTCGAACTGGAGACCAAAGACCTCAATTTCTATTACAGAGGGAACGTCCATGCCCTCAAGCAGGTGAACCTTACCGTTTTCAGGAAGGGCGTTACTTCCCTGATCGGCCCCTCGGGATGCGGCAAGACCACACTTCTCAGATGCTTCAACAGGATGCACGACCTCTATCCCGGGAACCGGTATGAGGGCGAGATACTCCTTCGGGGCCGGAACATACTCGCCGGAGGGATTGACCTCATAAGGCTCAGGAGCAATGTGGGGATGGTCTTCCAGAAACCCACGCCTTTCCCCATGACCATATTCGATAATATCGCCTACGGACTCAGACTGAAGGGGGTCAGGAAGAGGTCCGAACTTTCGGAGAGAGTTGAAAAGGCGCTTAAGAACGCGGCGATCTGGGATGAAGTCAAGGACAAGCTGAACGTGAGCGCCTACGATCTTTCCGGCGGCCAGCAGCAGAGGCTTGTTATCGCGAGGGCGCTTGCTGTGGAGCCCGAGATACTCCTCTTCGACGAGCCGACCTCCGCCCTGGATCCGATATCAACGGGGAAGATAGAGGAGCTTGTCGTACAGCTGAAGAAGGACGTAACCATTATCATCGTTACCCACAACATGCAGCAGGCCGCGCGGATATCGGACAGGACCGGCTTCATGATGCTCGGGGAGTTGATTGAATTCGACAAAACTGATAAGATGTTCACGGCTCCGACGGAGAAGCTTACTGAAGATTATGTTACGGGGAGGTTCGGCTGATGTCCGTCTTTGATGAAGAACTGATGCATCTGAAGGGAAAGGTGCTGAAGATGGGCGGCATGGTCGAAGAGGCCATCAAGGATTCGGTGCGCTCCCTGGTCGACAGGGACAACGACCTTGCCCGCCGCATCATAGAAAGGGACCACCAGATAAATGCCCTCGACGTTCAGATCGACGAGGACTCGATCAAGATGATCGCCCTCAGGCAGCCGAAGGCCACCGATCTGCGGTTCATAACGACCGCCATGAAGATAACCACCGACATCGAGAGGATGGGGGACCTTGCCGTCAATATCGCAGAGAGGGCGCTTGAGTTGAACGAAGAGCCTCTCCTGAAGCCCTATGTGGACATACCGAGGATGAGGGAGCTTGCACAGGGGATGATCAGGGACTCACTCGACGCCTTTGTGAGAAGGGACAAGAAACTCGCAATGGATGTGATCATGCGTGACGACGAGGTGGATGAACTCAAGCACAACGTCCTGCAGGAGCTTGCCTTCTTCATGGTCCAGGACCCGACGACCGTTTCGAGGGCGATGAAGATCAGCTTTGTCGCCCAGTATCTTGAACGCTTTGCAGACCACGCCACCAACATCGCCGAGATGGTAATCTACCTTGTAGAGGGGAAGATCATCAGGCACATGGAGCACCCTGAGGAAAACCGCTGAAATCTCTGTCTGCCTTCAACTGTTTTTTTCGCCTTGCCAGGACAATTCACAACACTGCCGACCATCAAGATTGCTCTTTGGACGGTGGGAGAAACACACATCGGCAAAGGCCCGATGGCCGGTGAGTCCGCTTTATTCCGCGCCGGCATCGATCGCATCTGCAAGCCGGCTAAGGCTTCATTTTACAGGGTGGTGCCTGCTGTTCTTCAGTCCCTGCAGGCTTTGTTCCGGGTTTTCAGCCGGGGGTGAGAGTCATGTATATGACGGTGGGATATAAAACTCTTGACCCTTTCGATTTTGAGATTTAAACTTAGGGCATGTTAAGAGCCTTTTTGTTGGTCGTGCTGTTGTTCGTCGGGTGCAAGGGAGAAGCTGTTGTCCCACAACGTCTCACCGGGGTATGGGTAACCTCTGATCCCAGATATGCGAACCGTTATATGAGGTTTGGCGGACATACGCTGACGTACGGTATCGGTGACGGCAAGGAAATGTCACACGACATAGAAAAGATCGACGCCGAGCAGGTGAATGGGGAGACGGTCTACACCTTTTACTACAGCGATCCAGAGGGAGAGAAATGGACGCTGACCTTGACCTACCGGCCGGATGGCGGGGGGATGATTCAGATAAAAAACAGTAAAGAAATCTGGGAGAAAGCGAAGACAGACGATACCGGATAATGAAATCGTTTATCAGCTGCAGACGCAACTTTCTCATTGAGACAATCTTCAGTTCCCTGACCGCAGGGTTGGCAATTCCGGGATTGAGTGATGATCGCTGCACGGAAGTAACCGGTGGACACGGACAGGCTGCATAGACACGAGGTTTGCGAGGGCTTCAGGATCCTTGACCCTGTAAAATCAGCGGGGTTCACGCTTGTCGAGCTGATCGTGTCAATCGCAATACTGGGAATATTGGCCGGCATAGCTTATCCCCTTTACACGGGATATATAGAAAAGGCCAGAGACGAGAGCGCCATCTCAGACATAATAAAGATCTCCTTAGTTCTTGCGAAGTATTATGCCGATTACGGAGTTTATCCTCAATATCTTTCTGATGTGGGATATGCAACCTATACCGATCCCTGGGGTCACCCTTACCAGTATCTCAATATTAAGACTGCGAAGAATAAAGGGCAGATGAGGAAGGACCGGTTCCTGGTTCCCATCAACTCCGACTACGATCTCTATAGTATGGGCGAGGATGGAAAGAGTGTCCCTCCCCTGACGGCCAAAACCAGCCGGGATGATATCATACGTGCCGACGACGGCGCTTACATCGGCTTGGCATATGCTTTCTGACATACGTAAGCCCGAGGTGCAGAAATTGTGAAGCTGCCAAAATCCTTACGGATGGAAGAAACATTCTTCAGGAGCAGGGTGGCACGGCGTATTTTTTTGCTGTTTGTGGTCTGCGCCCTCATTCCCCTCACAGTACTGGCCTATTTCTCATTCAGCCAGGTGACAAAAAACCTTTACTCCCAGGCATACGGCCGGCTGCATGAGTCAAGCAAGACCTCCGGCATGACAATTTTCGAGCGACTGCTTTTCCTGGAGACCGATCTCAATAGGCTGACCGCAAATCTTCAAAAGGGGAAAGAAGATCCATCGGCCTATTCTTTCCCCGGTTTCCGTGACAGACTGGCGAACAGGTTCAGCGGCGTCGCATTGATGAACGGCAACGGGGGAATAAAGAGTCTTTTGGGGAAGGTCCCGGTTCTTCCCCGGTGGGGAAAGGATGAGCAGGACTTCCTTGATTCCGGCAAGACACTTGTCCTTAGCCGTGTAAGCGCCGATAAAGAAGCGACCATCTATATGATTAAAGCCCTTGACGGTCGCCGGTCGCCCAATGAGTTCCTGGTAGGTGAAATTGATCCGGGCTATTTATGGGGTGGCGAGGGCTTCCTTTCCCCCCTCACTCAAATTTTCGTGCTTGATCAGTCCCGCCATGTGCTTTTTTCTTCTTCCGGGGGATTTTTGCCTCTGGACGAAATGAGGAGTGTCTTGCGGGAGAACCCTGCGATGGGACGGTTTGCATGGGCAGACGGAGATGGGTCTTATCTGACGAGTTACTGGACGGTATTCATGGTCCCGCGGTTTGGGGTCAGATGGATAGTGGTGCGGAGCCAATCCCGGGCAGACGTTCTTGCGCCTGTCAGCAATTTCCGGGAGATCTTCCCTCTCCTGGTTCTTCTTACTTTTCTTATTGCGGTGCTCCTCAGTCTTGGCCAGATAAGGAGGAGCCTGGTACCCATCGAGATGCTCCGTGAGGCAACCCGGAAGATTGCGGCCAAGAAATTTGACAGCCGCGTAACCATTAAAACCGGGGACGAATTTGAAGAACTGGGCGATTCATTCAACCGGATGGCGATGAGTCTGGAAAACTATCTCAATACCATGGTCACGTTGAACAGCATAGGTATCGCCCTCTCCGCCGAAAAAGACAACAACCGTCTGCTACGCTTAACTTTGAAAGGCGCAAAAGAAATCACCGGTTCAGACGGATCTGCCCTCTATCTCCTGGCTGGAGATTCACATTTAGAGCTGTCGGTCATGGAGATTGATTCCCCGAACATCAGACTGGACAGGAAAGACAGGGTGGAGGTCTCCCTTTACGATGCGGGACACACCCCGAATGTCCGGGATGCCATCGCGTATTCGGTACTCAACGATGCCACGGTCAATATTCCCGATGTATACCGTTCACAGGAATTTGATCCCTCTTTCTACAGGGATCTAGACAGAAGAACCGGGCACAATACGAGCGCACTTCTCATCGTACCGTTGAAGAACCACGAAAACGAGATAGTGGGCGTTCTCCAGCTTATCAAGACACGCAAAAGAGCCTCGGGAGAGGCAATGCCTTTCTCGGAAGAAGACCAGCGTCTGCTGGAGACCCTTGCATCCGAGGCGGCCGTGGCGTTGTCAAAAAACAGGCTGATCGATGATTTCAAGGAACTCTTTGACTCTCTGGTCGAACTCATCGCCACGGCCATTGACAAGAAGTCCCCCTACACCGGGGACCACTGCAGGCGCGTTCCGGAGCTGACCCTGATGCTCGCTGAGGCCGTGTCTGATATGAACGAGGGTGTTTTCAGGGACTTTACACTGTCTAAAGAAGAATTGTACGAGCTGAAAATAGCGGCACTGCTGCATGACTGCGGGAAGGTGACTACCCCCGTACATATAGTAGACAAGGCCACAAGGCTGGAAACCATTGTTGACCGGATACGCCTGGTTGACATGCGCTTTGAGGTGGTGAAGCGCGATGTACAGATTGCCTCTTTACAGAAACAGCTGGCTGCGTTTTCTGAAAGGAGCGTCAAGGAAATCATGGAGGAAAGGGAAAGAACAAAAAA
>JARRRD010000014.1:30058-59753 GCA_037381085.1 Candidatus Sulfobium sp. | reverse complement strand
GTTCCTTTTGTGGTAAAAAATGGTTCGAAGAGCCTGTCTCTTGTCCCTTCGTCCATGCCTGTACCGGTATCGGCAACGGTTATGACCGCGTAATCGCCCGCTTTTCCGTAACCACGGGCACTTGTGAAGTCGTCGTCTAGTTCGACCCGCTTTGTCGTAATTGTCAATACTCCTCCATCGGGCATCGCGTCCCTTGCATTGGAAGCGAGATTTATGAGGACGCGCTCGATCTGGGCAGGGTCAGCCAGTATTGTCAGAGTCTCATCGGCCAGTCTCATCTTGAGTTCGACATCCCGGCCTATGAGTCTTGTCAGGAGCTGTTCGGCAGACTGGATTATATCAGTGACTTCCACGGCGCGTGCGTGGATAGCCTGCTTTCTGCTGAACGCAAGGAGGCTGTCTATGAGTCTCGATCCCTTCCGGGATGCGGCAAGAATCTGCTCGACATAACTTCTTAAGCGGTCCGAGGGGTCCATCTCGTCTTCCAGGATCTCTCCATAGCCCATGATAACCGTGAGAAGATTGTTGAAATCGTGGGCGATGCCTCCCGTCAACGTGCCTATGGCTTCCATCTTCGCGGCCTGGGAAAGCTGTTCTTCAAGTTTGCGGCTCTGCGTGACGTCACGGGTTACCGCAAGCATCGCGAATTTCCTGTTTTTTTCATCGTAAAAAGGTACTGCATAAGACTCAAGCCTGGAACGGGTTCCCTTGAGACCAACGATCTCGAACTCGCAAGATCCCTTGCTTCCGCCGCAGACGCCCTCAACGAATTCCTTAAAGGAATCACGGTATTCCGGAGTCACGAGGGAATACACAGACTTTCCGATAACCATATCCGCCGCGTTTGCCTCTATCATCTCAAGTCCGGCCGGGTTCATCGCCAGAAGGGTTCCGTCCTGGGAAAGCAGTTTGACGCATTCGGGTTCTGTTTCTATGATGGAACGCAGATATCTTTCGCTGGTCTCCAGTTGTTCCTCTGCCGACTTCATCCTGTTGATTGTATCGCGGGTGATGTTGGCAACAACAAAGACAAAAATCGCCCCGCCAAGCAGCACCGGTGCTGTGATCAGCGGGGCAGGCAGCGGGAGCCTGTCCAGACGAATAACGATCAGGAAAAAATAGGCAATCAGGAAGAAGAACATCAATGCGATCATCATGCGCCACCGGGATTTCAACTCAGGGGGAACTCGCCCCTTGATCTTCCGTCCCTGCAGGATTGCGGCGCCCATGAACGCCGCTCCGATCAGGGTAAGCAAGCTGGCAATCAGAGTCACGGCATACATCTGTCCCTCACGTCACGGCGTTTTCCGGATGTTCCTGAAGAAAGCACTGAAACTTTTTCCACCCAAACACCTCCTCAATTAATTCTAGCACTACTTCTGTTGTGGGAATAGTAGAACCCAAAGCCAGATTGTCGTTTGCGAGAAAGGAAGAAATGTGAGAACATTTAAGTATGCGCGCGTGAATGCGCGGCGGCAACCCCGGGGCCGGGATTGGCCGGAAAGAAGATCGCCGGAGGCAGCAGGATAACTGAAGGATGAGTTTGGGAGAGAGAGAAAGGCGCGGCTTGTGCGGTATCTGTCCGGCGGGATGCTGGGTCATAGTCACCTATGATGACGAAGGCAGACTTGATAAGGTCAGGCCGGACGAGGGTTCGGAGTACGGAATAACATGTAAACTGGGTGAACATTCGGCCGATATTGTATACAATGAACACCGCCTCAAACATCCCATGCTGCGAAAGGGCCCCAGGGGTAATTATGAATTCGAGCGTATCTCCTGGGACGAGGCGTATGAAACAATAACTGAAGCGCTCAAAAATACCAAGGCTGAACATGGGGCCCGGGCAAACGCGATCTACACCGGCCGCGGGGCCTTTGAGAGGGCCATGTGCGACATCTATCAACCAAGGGGCGTCGCGGTTTCCTCCGCCTCGAGCGTATTATTTCCGTTCGGCTCGCCAAACACTATGGGAGCGGGCTCCCTCTGTTATGTTTCGTTTGCAATGATAGCCCCTCACGTAACGATGGGTGGGATGCTTATCAATACGTTCTCCGACATCGAGCAGGCCGAACTTATCGTGGTCTGGGGGGCCAACCCGGCCACGGATTCGCCCCCCATGAATTTCCGGAGGATCACGAGGGCACGGAAGAGGGGAGCGGGAATTGTGGTCATCGATCCGAACCGGACGCGGACGGCGAGGATGGAAGGCGCCCAATGGGTTCCCATCCGTTCCGGTACCGACGGTGCACTTGCTCTCGGCATGTGCAATGTCCTTATCGGGGAGGGACTCTACAACAAGTCATTTGTAAGGGAATGGACTCACGGATTCGACGAGTTTTCCCGGTATGTCCGGCGCCATACGCCTTCTGCCGTTGAAGGGATTACGGGTATACCGGCGGAGACGGTAATATCACTTGCGCGACGTATCGCCGGGGCGAAAGGTGCGTCTCCCATCATGTATACAGGACTCGAATACAGCGACAGCGGAGTCCAGGCGATACGTTCCACGTTGGTCCTGTGGGCTCTTTCCGGGCAACTGGATGTCCCCGGCGGGAGCTGTTTCAAAATGAAGGGAGGCGATTTCCCGATCAACAGGGAAGGACTGGTTCCCAATCCGGACATCGCGGCCACCCTGGGTCGTGACCGCTTTCCCGTATACAGTCTCTACCGTCACGAATCTCATCCGATGGCCTTGCCGGATGCCGTCCTTCACGGGAAACCTTACCCGGTCCGTTCGCTGATAATAATGGGCGCTTCCATCATCACTTCCTGGCCGCGTCCCGAAATCTGGCGGAAGACCTTTAATGCCCTCGATTTTCTCGTCTGCATCGACCGGCAGTTGACCGCCGATGCCGCCTATGCGGACATTGTGTTACCGGGCACCACCATGTACGAAATAGAGTCTTATATGAAACAGGGCCCGTATTTCCGTATAAGGGAACGGCTGATCGATCCTGTGGGAGAGTCGAGAAACGATTTCTTCATCGCGGCGGAACTTGCCCGGAGGCTGGGATACGGGCATCTGTATCCCAGTGATGAGGAGGGGCTTCTCAGGCATGTCCTCAAAGGCTCCGGTTTTTCTCCTGAGGACGTACGGGCGGCCGGAGGCACCGTGAGGATGCCCCCCGTGAAGATGCAATACAAGAAGTGGGAAAAAGGGCTGCTGCGGCCTGACGGGAAGCCTGGTTTCGACACGCCAACGGGGAAATTCGAGATCTCGTCCACAATCCTTGCGAAGTACGGATACGATCCCCTGCCGGTCTATACGGAGCCCGGGGAGGGCCCTTTGTCGCGGCCTGAGCTCCTGAAGTCATTCCCCCTCATATTCAATTCAGGTTCCAGGGTGACGACCGATTTCCGTTCACAGCATCACGGTGTGCCGTCGCTCTTGAGAGAGAGGCCGGGGCCGACAGTCACGATCAATACCCTTGACGCGCAGGCAAGGGGTATCAGGGATGGGGACCCGGTCCATGTAAAGACCCTGAGGGGTCAGGTTACAATGCGTGCCCTGGTTACAGATGATATCGTGCGAGGCACCGTAGACGCGAATATGGGAGGGGGCGGACCGGTGGGGCCGAGGGCGTGGCGGGAATGCAATATCAACGAATTGACCGACCTCGACCGGTTCGACCCGATCTCCGGTTTCCCTGTGTACAAGGCCCTTATGTGTGACGTTGTCAAGAAGTCCGGGCAAGAGAGAGACGAATGATGAATACCACCCTCATTACCGACCGGATAGAGGTCGCGAGGCTTCCTGGAGACACCATTGACGAAGAATTCAGGAAAGATGTCCTGGAAGGTCTGAGCGGCCCTCGGAAATTCATCCCCAGTAAATATTTCTACGATACCCGGGGATCTCAACTTTTCCGGGAGATCTGCCGCCTGCCTGAGTATTACCAGACAAGAACGGAAATGTCTGTCCTGAAAGACTGCGCGGACACGATTATTGAAAACTATCGGCAGGCCGATGTCGTAGAGTTCGGTTCGGGCGAGGATCTTAAGATAAGGACACTCCTGGACGCCGCCTTCAAGTCGCCCGGAGCGGACATATGTTACATTCCCGTCGATGTGAGTGAACCGACACTCCTGGAGTCGGCGATTGAATTGTGCAGGACATATCCCGCCCTGAGGGTGTCGGGAATAGTAGGCGATTTTACAAAGCACCTGAAGCTCGCATCGTTTGGCAGGAAAAGGTTGTTCCTCTTTTTCGGCAGTACGATCGGGAACTTTTCCGATGCTAATCGAAGAGAATTCCTCAGGAACATCGCGTGTCAAATGCAAGCCGGCGACCGCTTCATTCTCGGTATAGACATGATGAAACCGCTGGAGATAGTGGAGCTTGCATATAATGACAGCCGTGGAGTCACCGCCGAATTCAACAAGAACATTCTTGCTGTATTAAACAGGCGGCTCAACGCGGATTTTGACGTGGACCTTTTTGAACATCTTGCCTTCTATAATGCGGATGAAGAACGGGTGGAGATGCATCTCCGGGCGAAGTGCAACATCGTAGCCGAAGTCGGAAAGCTAGGTCTGAATGTCACTTTGAGGGCGGGAGAGACGATCCGTACCGAAATCTGCAAGAAGTTCAGCAGAAGATCGGCCGCGGCCATGGCCGAAGAGGCCGGCATGATGATCGAGAGATGGCATGCTGACCCCAAAGGCTGGTTTTCGCTTCTCGAATTGTCCGCAGTGAGCCGGGATTGATACCGGTGGTGATATTCTTTTTTATCCCGGCCGTACGGACCTGGGTTATAATGAGTGGACATGCAGAAATTGATCGTTGTCGGTGGAGGCCTGGCTGGTTCTGAAGTGGCGTGGCAGGCCGCGCGGCGCGGCATAAAGGTCTTGCTCTATGAAATGAGGCCCACCAAGTTGACCGAAGCCCACAGGACGGGAATGCTCGGAGAACTCGTGTGTTCCAATTCCCTGAGGTCGGCAGATATTTACAGCGCCCCGGGGCTCTTGAAAGAAGAGCTGTCATTGGCCGGTTCTCTCATCATGGAGGCGGCGCGCGCCTCGTCGGTGCCGGCTGGTTCGGCGCTTGCCGTGGACCGGGAGATATTTTCTTCTTTCATATCCGACAGGCTTTCCGGGGAGCCGAATATAGAGATAATCAGGGAGGAGGTAACGGATCTGCCGGACAGGACGGCTGTCATCGCAACAGGTCCTCTCACTTCCGAGCTGCTGACGGGCGCGATTGGAGAACTCCTCGGTTCAGGTCATCTCTATTTCTACGATGCGATAGCCCCCATTGTCGACGCCGGATCGCTTGATTACGACAAGGTGTACAGGGCGTCCCGATATGGCAAGGGAGGCGACGATTATCTCAACTGTCCGATGTCGGCAGAGGAGTACAAGGCTTTTTATGAGGGCATCATGGATGCCGACAAGGTGACGCCGAGAGGGTTCGAAGAACAGAAGGTTTTCGAAGGCTGCATGCCGATAGAGGTAATGGCATCGCGGGGTTTCGATACGCCCAGGTTTGGTCCCATGAAACCTGTCGGTCTGCCCGACCCCAAGACCGGAAGGGAACCCTACGCGGTCGTCCAGCTCAGATCCGAGAACAGAGAGATGACCGCATACAACATGGTGGGTTTCCAGACACGCCTGAAATGGCCTGAACAAAAGAGGGTCTTCAGCATGATCGGCGGTCTCGAGAATGCAGAGTTCCTTCGGTACGGCAGTATCCACAGGAATACCTTCATCAACTCCCCTCAATTTCTCAACAGTGATCTTACTCTCAAGGGTATGACTAACATCTTCATGGCGGGCCAGATATCGGGAGTGGAAGGATATATTGAATCAACGGCCATGGGACTGATAGCCGGCATCAATGCCGCTTTTGTTCTGAAAGGAAGACTGCCGGCGAAGGTGCCGCCTTGGACGTCTCATGGAGCACTTATAAGGCATATCACGGAATCCGGGCCGAAGAACTTTCAGCCCAGCAATATCAATTTCGGTCTGTTCCCCGTTCCCGACGGAGCAGGCAGGGTAAGAGACAAGAGACAGAAAAAGAAGATGATAGCGGACAGGGCGATCGCTGACTGGAGGACTTATCTCGCCGTTGTTAATGGAGATATCGGCGGGTTGGCATGAAAGACCACATAGAAAAATTCATGAGGTATCTTGAGGTTCAGAAGGGTGCCTCTCAGCACACGCTCAGGGCATACAGAAAAGACCTGGAGGCTTTCAGCGTCTACGCGGGAAAGGATACGCCGGATATCGGGTTGACGGATGTGAGGGGCTTTGTGGCCCTTCAGATCAAGGAGGGGCTGAACAAGGCGACCGCCGCGCGGAGACTGGCCTCGGTCAGGTCCTTTCTCAAGTTCATGCACAGGGAGGGCTATATTAAATCCAACCCCGCAAAGCTGGTATCTACGCCGAAGACGCAGTCGGCATTGCCGCAATTTCTTTCCGTTGACGACGTGTTTTCTCTTGTCGAAAAGCCGGGGGGGATGGGATTCATTCAGGCGAGGGACAGGGCGGTTCTTGAGCTTCTGTATTCCAGCGGATTGAGAGTAAGCGAGATCGCCGACCTTAACATCGACGACATCAACACCAGGGAAGGTCTGGTAAAGGTTAGGGGGAAAGGCAGAAAAGAGCGAGTCCTGCCTGTGGGTGCCAAGGCGGTCGAGGCCATAAAATCGTATCTTGTGGAGAAGATACTCCTCAGGAGAAAGAGCAGGTCCCTTTTTCTGAACAGACGGGGGACGAAACTTTCCGAGCGGGGCGTGAGAAGGATAGTCGTGAAGTACGCGAGAATGGTAGGCATCAACGGCCGGATCGGGCCGCATACCCTCCGCCATACTTTTGCATCACATCTTCTTCAGAGCGGTGCCGACCTGAGGGTTATACAGGAACTCCTTGGCCATTCTTCACTGTCCACGACACAAAAATACACCCACCTCGACATTACCCACCTTATGGACGTGTACGATAAGGCCCACCCCCTTTCAGAGAAAGAAGAGAAATAGAAGCTCCTCTTTAGCGGATATTCCGGACGCCGGAAACGGGTCCTTCATGAATGAGTTGTAATATGACGTAATGACAGGCAGCGTCCGCATTGTGTAAAATAATCAATTATCCAACAAGGAGCGATAATGTTTCAGGGTACGACAATACTTTGTGTGAGGCGGGATGGAAAGACGGCCATAGGGGGTGACGGTCAGGTCACCATGGGCAATACGGTACTCAAGCATAATGCAAAAAAGATACGCAAGATTTACGGCGACAAAGTAATTGCCGGGTTTGCGGGAGCGACTGCCGATGCCTTTACTCTCTTCGAAAAATTCGAGGGAAAGCTGGAAAAATACAGGGGGAATATCACGCGTGCAGCCGTTGAACTCGCCAAGGACTGGAGGACCGACAGGATACTCAGGAGACTCGAGGCCCTTCTTGTGGTCGCGGACCAGGAACATACATTTATCATCTCGGGCACCGGCGATGTCATAGAGCCTGAGGAAGGCATCGCCGCGATCGGCTCGGGAGGGCCTTACGCTCAGGCCGCGGCTCGCGCCCTTTATGAAAATACCGAACTGGATGCGAAGGAAATAATAGGCAGGGCGATGACGATAGCATCGGCCATCTGCATATATACGAACGAAAATATAACGATAGAGGAGCTCTCATAAGATGGATACGCTTACGCCGCGCAGGATCGTCGAAGAACTCGACAAATACATAATCGGACAGGACAATGCAAAGAAAGCGGTCGCGGTGGCCCTCCGGAACAGATGGAGGAGACAGAGGCTGTCTCCCGAACTGAAAGACGAGGTTCTGCCGAAGAACATCATAATGATCGGACCGACCGGTGTCGGGAAGACCGAGATCGCCAGGAGGCTGTCAAGACTTGCGAATGCACCTTTTCTGAAGGTTGAAGCATCCAAATTTACGGAAGTCGGGTATGTCGGTCGCGACGTCGAGTCCATGATACGGGACCTTACCGAGATATCAGTTAATATGGTACGGCAGGAACACCTCGAAAAGATAAGGGAGAAGGCAAAGCATCTGGCTGAAGAGAGGCTGCTCGATATTCTTCTGCCCCAGCCCCGCTCTCTGAGGATGACGGAAGAAGTGGATGAACAGGAGAGGGAACGGAGCCGCGAGACGAGGGAGAGGCTCCGGGAGCAGCTGAGGAGCGGTAAACTCGATTCGCGGTATGTGGATGTGGAGGTGAAGGAGAAGTCGATGCCTTTCGGGGTAATCTCCAATGTAGGTCTGGAGGAGCTGGAGATCAACCTGAAATCGATGCTGGGCAACCTGCTTCCGGAGAAGGCGAAAAGAAAGAAGGTGAAGATACCGGAGGCGCTTGTAATCCTGGAGCAGGAGGAGTCGAACAAGCTGATCGACATGGATAAGATAACCCAGGAGGCGGTGCAGCGGACCGAACAGACAGGCATAGTGTTCATCGATGAAATCGATAAGGTCGCGACCAAAGGACACGGGCAGGGGCCGGACGTATCAAGGGAAGGTGTTCAGCGGGACCTCCTGCCTATCGTCGAAGGTTCGACGGTGACCACCAAATATGGACCTGTCAGGACCGAGCATGTTCTCTTTATCGCATCCGGAGCATTTCACATGGCCAAGCCTTCGGACCTGATTCCCGAACTGCAGGGCAGGTTCCCCATAAGGGTCGAACTGGACGCACTCGGTAAGGAAGATTTCCGCCGGATACTCACCGAACCTCACAATGCGCTGGTCAAGCAGTATACCGCTATGCTTGAGACGGAGCAGGTGGAGATCGAGTTTTCGGAAGAGTCCATAGATGAGATTTCTGAAATAGCCGCGCTTGTGAACGACAAGACCGAAAATATCGGGGCGAGAAGGCTGCATACAGTTCTCGAGAAACTCCTGGAGGACATTTCCTTCGAGGCTCCTGAAAAGCAGGGCACTCACCTTGGCATCGACAGGGCCTACGTCAGGGAAAAGCTGGGAGAGATCGTCATGGATGAGGATCTGAGCAGATACATACTGTAGGGGATGAAGATGGGTGACCGTGGGGAATAGTGTTATTCCGGAGATGAGGTCATCCTTTGCGTCGCGGCCCGGGGTGCGAAGTTTTCAAGGGTTTTTCCTCTTCGTCATTTCTTTGTCGGTCCTCTGTTCCTGTTCTGCAGTGCGTCACAAAACCCTTCCCCGGTCGACATATGCTGTTGCATCATGGTACGGACCTTCCTTCCAGGGGAAGCCGACGTCGTCCGGCGAGACATTCAATATGTACTCCTATACCTGCGCCCACAAGGAATACCCCTTCGGTACAAGGCTTAAAGTTACGAACCCTGAGAATGACAGGAGTGTGGAATGTGTCGTAAACGACCGGGGCCCGTTTGTTAAGGGGCGCGACATAGATCTTTCCTATGCGTGCGCAAAGCGGATCGGTTTGGTCGGACCGGGTACGGGGAGGGTTTTTCTCCAGGTGGAGGGCAGGGATATGTCCTACATCAGAAATGCGGAAATTCAGACGGACGGCCGGCAGGGACCTTTTGCGATCCAGATCGGTTCGTTCACCGAAAGTACGAATGCCATCAGGCTGAAGATCGGGCTGGGCCTTGAATATGATAATGTCTACATTCAGGAAGCCGAGCGGGAAGGCACTAAATATTACAGGGTGCGGATCGGAGACTATGCGGATTTCAGGGAGGCGGTATCGGTTGCCGGCAAGCTGGGGCGGGAGGGTTATCGGACACTCGTGATGAAGGCGGACCAGGGCAAATAGACCGTAACGAACCCGCGCTATTCAAAAAAACCTTTTTTGTGTAAAATTACTGCATGAAAACCTACGATGAAGTGGTCGACTTTCACGGGCATTCCTGCCCCGGTCTTGCGCTGGGCTACCGCGTCGCGCTCCGGGTACTGAAGGAATGGAGCAAGCCTGCTGCTGACGAGGAAATCGTCGCGATTGTGGAGAACAATTCCTGTGCCGTCGATGCGGTTCAGGTCATGACGGGATGCACATTCGGGAAGGGGAACCTGATATTCAGGGATTACGGCAAGCAGGTGTATACGTTCATAAAAAGGCCTTCAGGCAGGGGTATCCGGATTACGGTGGATTGGAAGAAACCGGATGAGACGTCCCAGGAGAAGGCGATGTGGGACAGGTATATTAAAGGTGAACGTTCCGCCCGTGTCGTAAACTTTGTCCATAAGAGGAGGTCCGGCAGGATCCGTCACATCCTGGAAGCGGACGAAAAGGAAATTATGTCGGTGACAAGGGGGAAAGAGAAGCTCCCTGACGATGCCGGGGTTTATAAGAGCATACGTTGTGAGTCCTGTGGGGAAAAAATGATGGAGCCGCGGGCAAGGATAAGAAACGGGAGGATAGTCTGTATCCCGTGTTTCGAAGAGAAATAACATGGAAGAGATAATCAAGAAAGCGGAGATACTCATCGATGCCCTTCCCTATATCAGGAATTTCTACGGGAAGACTTTTGTAGTCAAATACGGGGGAGCGGCCCAGACGCAGGATGATCTGAAGGAGTCCTTTGCGAAAGACATAGTTATGCTCAATTTTATCGGTATCCGCACCGTTATTGTCCACGGTGGCGGCCCCCGGATATCGGCCACCATGCAAAAGATGGGGAAGAAACCGGAATTTGTGCACGGACAGAGGGTGACGGACCGGGAGACGATGGAGATCGTAGAGATGGTCCTGGGGGGCCTCGTAAACAAGGAGATTGTCGCCCTTATCAACAAGACCGGGGGAAAAGCGGTCGGGCTCAGCGGAAAAGACGGGGGGTTGATCGCGGCCCGAAAAAAGACGGTCAGAAAGATCACGCCCGAGACAGGTGTGAGCGAGATAGTCGACATGGGGCTCGTCGGTGAAGTGACAGCTGTTGCCCCCGCGGTAATTGGAAGTCTGCAGAGGGACGGCTTCATCCCTGTTATTTCCCCTATCGGGGCCGGCCCGAACGGGGAGACCCTGAACATCAATGCGGACCTTGTTGCCGCGGCAATCGCCGGGGCTCTGGAGGCCGAGAAACTCATCCTGCTTACGGATGTGCCCGGACTTCTCGACAAGACGGGGAGTGTTATGTCGACGTTGACCAAGGCACGGATCAACAGGCTTATAAAGAACGGTACTATCACCGGCGGGATGCTCCCGAAGGTCTCGGCCTGTCTTGAGGCCGTCTCGGCGGGTGTCTCCAAGACGCACATCGTAGACGGAAGGATACCTCACTGCCTCCTCCTTGAGATTTTCACGAAGGAAGGTGTCGGCACGGAGATCGTGGGTTAGAGAGGGCGGTTTGCAGGATAATGGTTAAAGAGCTAGAATTTGTTCAGGAGAACTGTAGAAGGGGGAAGTTATGCTTCTTTATCTCGTTCAGCACGCTGAAGCCAGGAGGGAGGAAGAAGATCCGGCAAGGCCCCTGTCCGAAAAAGGGGACAGGGACATCAGGAAGGTGGCCTTGCACCTGTCTAAGCTGAACTTCAAGATTACCCGTATCCTCCATAGCAAAAAATTGAGGGCTAAGCAGACGGCGGATATATTGTCGGAATATGTGAGGCCGTCGGGCGTTACAGCGGAGTCCGACGGGCTGGCGCCTCTCGATGACCCTTCGGCGTGGGCGGACCGTTTGAAATACCTCACGGCGAGCGTCACTGAGAATATAGCGCTGGTGGGTCATCTCCCCCATCTCGGAAAGTTGGCGTCCGTGCTTCTGTGCGGCGAACCGGAGCGAAATATTGTCTCGTTCAGGATGGGGTGTGTGGCGTGCCTTGAGAGGGATGAAAAGGGGGATTGGTCGTTGCAGTGGATGATAACGCCTGATGTTCTGATTTAGTTTTCTGCCGCAGATACGGTACTGCCGACTCACATTCCAGGAAGTCCCGTCTTGACGGCCGCCAGGATCTGAGAAGACAAAAAGTTCCGGAGATGTTTTACAATATCACGTGAAGGCTAAGAGAAATCTTATCGTTGTGGGCGACAGGGTTCTCATCGACCCCGACGAGAGGGCGGACAAGACAACTTCGGGTCTTTACCTTCCCCCCACTGTCAAGGAAAAGGAAAAAGTGATGGGAGGGCATATCGTCAAGGTAGGACCGGGCTATCCCGTCCAAGATCCCAATGTCATAATGGAGGAACCGTGGTCTTCCAGAAACAAGCTGGAAATGAAGTACATGCCTCTCCAGGCCGCCGAGGGGGACTATGCTCTTTTTCTGAGGGACGCCGCGGTCGAGATCGAGTTTGAAGGCAGAAAATATCTTATAGTTCCCCATTCCGCTATCGTCGCACTGGTGCGTACCGAGATTGCTGAATTTCCGGAGACCTGATAAAGTGCAGGCGGACCGCGTGGAGACTGGCATTTGCAACGGGCGGCAATTCCGGTGAGACAACCGGAGGGGGACGTGAAGGAAATCGCCGAGGCCTTCGATATCTTGAGGAAGAAATTCAAGGGTTATGAAGACCGTCCCCAGCAGCTTGAGATGGCCGGTGAGGTCTTCTCATGTCTGCGGGGCAGGGAAAATCTTCTTGTCGAGGCTGGTACCGGTGTCGGTAAGTCTTTTGCGTATCTCATTCCTGCCGTCCTCTCGGGTGAAAAGACGACGGTATCGACGGCATCCATAGCCCTCCAGGACCAGCTTGTGCAAAATGACCTCGCTTTTCTTCAAAAGTTCCTGCCCCGGAGTTTTTCCTTTGCGCTCCTGAAGGGAAAGAACAACTATCTCTGTCTGAAGAGGGAGAGGGAGTTCTCCGGTATGGGGGAGAACTATGAGATGTTCTGCAAATGGGCCTCCGCCACAGAGACGGGAGACAGGGATGAACTTTCCTTTATCCCGGATTTCTGGGCGATGGTCTGCGGAGATTCCGACGACTGCAACTCGGTAATGTGCCCCTTTTACGGTGACTGTTTCTATTACAGGCATTACAGAGGCCTTCGGAAGGTCGATATCCTTGTCGTTAACCATCACCTCCTTATCTATGATCTGCTATCGGGATGCAACCTGCTGCCCCATCACGGCCGTCTCATCGTCGACGAGGCCCATCAACTGGAAGATGTCATATCGAACGTTTACGGAAGCAGCCTGACCAGGTCCCGGGTGTTATGGCTGCTCTACCGTCTCAGGGGGCTCAAGATTGCCGTCGATCATCTCCTCGCTCCGGTGGACCTCTTCTTCAAAGCGAGGGAAATGTCTTTCCGGGCGGTATATCCCATACCGGACGCTGTTGCGGAAGAATTGAAAAACTTGAAGAGTTTCCTTGCCCTTGATAAGGTCGCGCGGAAGCTGACCGCTCAGAAGGAATCTCTCGCCGGTGATGAGATGGAGGACCGGATCAAGACGACTATTACATTTGCAGCCTCCCTCGAAGCGGTCATGGACGACTTCATAGGACAAAACGACGGTGAGCGGATCTATTACCTCGTCGGGAACAGGGGTCTGATGGAACTGAAGAGCAACATGGTAGAATGCCGGCGACCCTTCGAAGATCTGGTGGACGGGTATGAGAGTGTGATCATGACGTCGGCTACGATGGCTGTGGGCGGAGATTTCGCGTTCATGAGGAAGCGACTTGGAATTGCCCGTGCTGAAGAAGGGGCGGGACCGGTCTTCAGGGAGATGACTGCGGGCTCTCCCTTCGATTTCAAAAGGCAGTGCATGGTTTATATCGAAAAGAACCTGCCGCCTCCGGTCAGGGATGACAGTGAGGCGGCGTGGGAAGAGGGCCTGAGCGTTATCGAAGGCCTCATTCGGGCATCGAAGGGCAGGGCGCTCGTCCTGTTCACTTCTTACAGACATCTGAACTACGTCAAAAGTAGTATCGGCATCGGCTATCCCTTCAAATCCCAGGGCGACATGCCCCCGGCGAAACTTATGGATTGGTTCAAGAAGACACCGGGGGCCGTCCTTCTCGCAACGGCCACCTTCTGGCAGGGGATCGACATAAAGGGGGAGAAGTTGAGCCTTGTCATTATTATGAAGATGCCGTTCGGTTCACCGGGCGAACCGGTCTACGATGAGAGGTGCAGGAGGCTGGGGAACCGGTGGTTTGCCGATCTGGCCCTGCCTTCGGCCATACTCACCCTGAGGCAGGGGTTCGGCAGGCTCATACGCAGCACCGGGGATTACGGTGTTGTCGCCATCCTCGATCCCAGACTTGTCGGGAGTTCTTATGGAGGGACCATAATCTCATCGCTGCCGGAGACAACCATAGTACATACCATTGCGGATGTCGAAAGATTCTTCAAAGGAAGGTCTGCGTCTCAGGCGGGCAGGGAAGCAGGGTGCCTGTCAGGTGTTGGGAGGAGCAACGCGACTTGAGGAAACCGATTCCCGCGCAGAGTCGCTTCGACCGGAGCGACAGATTATAGGGTTCTGTATAAACCTGATGAGCATCTTATAATATTTTCTCGTAAAGTTACGATGATAACGGGGAGGGAGGAATATTTATGACAGCAATGACAACGACTCTTCTGGTCATCCTGAGCGCCGTGGTCTGCGGGGCAGCCGCCTGGTTCGTCTCTTCCTGGAGACAGCAGAAGAAATGGGAGGAACGGATTGCGGGCATGGAGAAGGAATGCTCCGGCAGGTTTGCCGAACTTGAGGGAAAGACGAAAGGAGCCGAGGCTGTCGTCAGCGAATTGAGGCAGCAGATTCTGCAGAAGGATTCAGCCGAGCGTGAGATTAGACATGAACTCGACGAGGAGAGGCAGGCCAGGGTGGAGGCGGTCACAAAGCTTGAAGAGGCCAGGCGGAGCTTTGACGAACAGAAGGCCCTGATGGATGCACTCAAGAAAGAGATGACGGACACATTCAATGCCCTTTCCTCTGCGGCGCTGAAGAGCAGCAGCGAAGACTTTTTGAGACTTGCATCGGAGTCGCTCGGAAAGGCGGCTGCCGAGACGAAGGGCAAACTGGGCGAGCATCAGGCCGCAATGGACGGTATGATAAAGCCGCTGTTCGAGACATTGAAACGCTACGAGGAGCAGATCAAGGCAATGGAGGACAGCAGGCACAGGGCTTACGGCAGTCTTTCCGAACAGTTAAGGACGCTGGCATCGACCCATGAAAACCTTCAGCGGGAGACCAGCAATCTGGTATCGGCCCTGCGGAAGCCCCAGGTACGCGGCCGGTGGGGCGAGATGCAGCTGAGGAGGGTGGCCGAACTCTCGGGGATGTCCATGCACTGCGATTTTACGGAACAGCAGACCGTCGACACGGAAAAGGGCAGGATAAGGCCTGACATGGTCGTCCACCTTCCGATGGAGAGAGATATCATAGTGGACTCGAAGGTCTCTCTGGAGGCGTACCTCGACGCTGTCTCCGCCACCACTGACGAAGGGAAGAAGTCGGGGATGGAGAGGCACGCCCAGCAGGTGAGGACGCATATGAACAAACTGGGGTCGAAGGAGTACTGGAGCCAGTTCAGGCAGTCGCCCGAGTTTGTAGTTCTGTTCATCCCCGGTGAATCATTTCTGAGTGCCGCACTCGAAGTGGACAACGCAATCCTGGAAGACGGCATCCGGAAGAGGGTGATCATCGCAACGCCGACCACGTTCGTTGCCCTCCTTCGTGCCATTGCATACGGCTGGCGGCAGGAGAGGCTGACCAAGAACGCCCAGGAGATCAGTTCACTGGGCAGGGAGCTCTATGAAAGGATCGGCACTCTTGCGAAGTATTTCGGTGAGATGGGCGGCGCGCATCGAAGAGGAATAGCCGTCCAGTCCCCTGTGAGAAGAAAGAATGAAGGAAAAATCAGGTTCTGTTCCAGAAATGCCATAGCTGTTGTCGCTGCAGTAGTGGCCGGACTCATCGCCTTACAGTTCATTTTTCCCAACGTCTCAAAACTGAAGAGGCATAACCCGGGGATTACGGCCCTGATGAAACACAGGATGGATGAGTGGAAGCGGGAAGGAAAGAAATACCGGATCGACAAGGTGTGGGTCCCTTATAAGTCCATATCGCCGTACCTCATCAAGGCTGTGCTTATAGGAGAGGACGACAAGTTCTGGCATCACGAAGGGTTCGATTACGAGGCCATGGAGAAGGCAATGGAGAAGGACATCAAGGCTGGCAAGTTCAAGCTGGGGGGAAGCACGATAACCCAGCAGTTGGCCAAGAACCTCTATCTCTCGTCCTCGAAGAACCCGATCAGAAAGATCAGGGAGGCCATCATTACCTGGCGCCTGGAAAGGGCGCTTACGAAGAGGCGGATCCTCGAGATATATCTGAACGTGGCTGAATGGGGGCCAAAGGGAGTATTCGGCATCGAGGCTGCTGCGCGGCATTACTACGGAAAGCATTCCTCCGAGATCGGGCCTGAAGAGGCGGCACGACTGGCGGCGGTCCTTCCCAATCCGCGGATGTTCAATCCTCTCGGCGATTCGAGATATGTTGTCCACCGGTCGGATCTCATATACAGGATCATGGTGCGAAGGGGCATAGTCGTCCCGGAATATGAAGAGATGGGCAGCCCGCCGCAGTCCGCCTCTCCTGCGGGACCGCAGCCGCTGAATACGCCGATAGAAGACCTGCAGCCCTCACGATAGCAAGTTCCTGTCGGTAACTTTCCCCAGAACTGGGTGCAGAGAGCCGCTTACCGTAAATCTTTTTGACTATTGTTCGCGCCTGCGCACTTTTCGCAGAATTCCATGTTTATTTCGATCATCCTTTTCTGAATTTTTCCGTAGTCGAGGCCGAATGACCTCTGAAGCTCCAGAGCTATGTCGGAGTATCTGCCAAAGACCTCTCCAATTGTGGAGACCCGGTACTGGTGCCTGAAGTCTTTGCACAATTCATGTGCCACATCCGTGTCGATATAAGGTGTACGCTTCAGGGCCTTGTCTACCTGAAGGGTTATCTCCTTCTTGATCCGGTCGGTTTCCTCGCCGTTTGCCCGCCGTTTGAAAAGGAGGCCCACGGTCAGGTTTTCAAGGTCGAGGCACTTGCCGAAGTTCTCACAGTTTTGACAACTGTACCTCAGCTCGTCTCTTATAGTTTCGATCAGGTAAGTTTCCGCCACTTCCCTGAAGCCGTCGTGGTCCTCTGCCGGGCCTACCATCGAGAGCAGCTTTGATACGAACTCAGCGCTGTCTTCAACGACGGCTTCAGGGGTCTCAGCCAGCCTCTTTGCGTTTTCCGAACCTATGACACTGTTTGCGAGGATGACATAGTAACGCATCTCCTCGGGGAAGAGGCCCAGTTTCCTCCTGAATTCTCTCTTGTTGAGCTCGTATGAAACGGCAAAAAAAGAATATGTTCCTGTCTCCGACACTACCTGCCCTTTCCACGTTAATGATTCAAGGTGCCTTCTGGATTATAACTCCTGTCTCATCCATTAGTCATTCCCGCCTATACGGCGAGGATTTCGATAATTGATCAAGGCTGGCAAAGACCCCTTGTCTGAGCGCGGTTCTAATCAAAAGACGCCTGTTTCAGTTTCAGGTTCTGAAACATCTTTGCTCTCGCAGAGAAGGAGCTGAAATGAAAGGGCCAGATTTCCGGGAGATGAGAAAGAACTAGGCAGTTTCCGTCTCAAGCCCGGGAGGACACTCGGTCTTTTCCCTCCCGAAAGGGGAAAGCTGCCTCAATTCTTTGATGATCGGCGGCACTATCTCGACGACCTTGTCTATCTCTTCCTCCGTATTATAGCGGCTCAGCGAAAACCTCACGGAGCCGTGCACGGCTGTGAAGGGTACCCCCATCGACCTCAGTACGTGAGACGGTTCGAGAGAACCTGACGAGCAGGCGGACCCTGAGGACGCGCAAATACCGTACTCGTTGAGTCTGAGAAGAATCGCCTCTCCCTCGACATACTCGAAACTGATGTTCGTTGTATTTGGGAGCCTGTTGTCTGAGTCTCCGTTTACCCTGGCGTCAGGACAACACTCAGTGAGCCTCCTTTCGAGTTTGTCGCGCAGGCGGCTCAAATGGGACATTTCCCTGTCGAGATCCGATCTCGCCAGTTCACAGGCCTTGCCCAGTGCTATGATGGAAGCGACATTCTCGGTGCCCGCCCTCCTTCCGCGCTCCTGGTGTCCCCCTATGACGTAGGGCGAGAAACGGGTCCCTTTTCTGACGTAGAGTACGCCGACGCCCTTGGGCGCATGGAGTTTGTGGCCCGAAAGAGTGAGCATGTCGACGGGGATCCTTTTTACGTCGATAGGGATTTTTCCCGCGGCCTGGACTGCATCGGTGTGAAAGAGGACATCCCTCTGTTTCACGATTTCTGCGATCTCAGCGATCGGGAAGATCACCCCCGTTTCATTGTTTGCGAACATGACGGAAACCAGGATGGTATCGTCATCGACGGATTTCATGAGAAGGTTTGTATCCAGCTGTCCCCTGGAGTTGACAGGCAAGTAACTGATCCTGTGCCCTTTTCTTCCGAGATGCTGACAGAAGTTCAGGACTGCCGGATGCTCCACGCGTGTCGTGATAACATGTCTCTTCCGCGGCAGGGACTCGACGGCACTCATGATGGCCGTGTTGTCGCTCTCGGTGCCGCAGCTCGTGAATATGATCTCTTCAGGCTCGGCGTTGATCAATGATGCGACCTTCGCCCGGGCTTCCTCAATCTTCTTGTGGAGCTGTCCGCCGAACGTATGCATGCTCGAAGGGTTGCCGTAGAGGTCGGTCAGGTAGGGCATCATCTCTTCCAGTATCTCGGGGGCAAGCCGTGTGGTCGCGTTATTATCGAGGTAGATCGGGTTCACTGATATGCCTCCACTGCGATGTCGTCGCTCACGAGTTCCCTGAGCTTTTCCTGTATGCCCCTGATCGTGACGTCGGACATGAGGCAGCCGGTGCACATGCCTCTAAGCGCCACAGTGACTTTACTGCCATCTATATCAATCAGTTCAACGTCACCATTGTCGGCCTGCAGCCCCGGCCTTATCTCGTTCTCGATAATCTCCTGGATAAGGGCGATCTTGTGCAGGTTCGTAAGCTTCTTGGGTTTCGCCGGCTTTTCGGGAGGTTTCAATGACCACAGATCGGTCAATATCGCCTCTATGTTAGGTGCGCATTCGCCGCAGCCTCCGCCGGCCTTCGTGTAATTGGTGACCTCGTCGACGGTGGTAAGGTGGTTTTCCATCGCCACCTTCCGGATCTTTTCCTCAGTTACGTTGAAGCATTTGCAGATAAGATTCCCCTCCTCGTGTTCGGGAGGCGCCTCCCCTCTGAGGTCAGCGACGGCAGCTTCCAGAGCCTCCCTTCCCATCACGGAACAGTGCATCTTCTGGTCGGGAAGGCCGCCGAGAAAATCGGCGATATCCTGGTTGGACACCTTCATGGCCTCGTCTATGGTCTTTCCCTTGATGAGTTCGGTAAGGGCCGAGGAACTCGCTATTGCGCTGGCGCACCCGAACGTCTGGAACTTCGCATCGATGATCTTTCCCGTTTCCTTGTCGACCTTTAGATAGAGCTTGAGTGCGTCGCCGCAAACGATGCTTCCCACTTCCCCCACGGCGTCGGCGTCTTTGATTTCACCAACGTTCTTGGGCTTGAGAAAGAAATCTTTCACTTTTTCGGTATATTCCCACATGCATTAATTTTTGCACAGTCCCTGAACGAAGTCAAATCGCGACATTACGGAAAATCCTGATTGACATCGCGGTTCAAAGATAGTATAAGGAAGGTAAAATATATTGCATTCGACAGGAGGGAAGCTATGGCCACGTATGTGATACTGAGCACGCTCACGGACGAGGGACGAAAGACTATCAAGGAAAATCCCAGGCGGATACTGGAAGTGAATAAGGAGCTCGAGAAGATGGGAATCAAGGTCAGGGAACAATATGCCCTCCTTGGCCCGTATGATTTCTTGAGTATCGTGGATGCCAGGGACAACGAGACGATCATGAAGATGTCGGTTGAGATCGGGTCGAGGGGTTCTGTCCAGCTCTTGAGCCTTGCCGCAATGCCGGTTGCGGACTTTGTCAAGAAACTTAAATAGAGTCTGATTATAAAGTTGTTATTCACCAGGGAGTCATAAATAGAGCCCCCAGCCCGACTTATCCTTACAGGGGAGTGGTAATTTTTTTGTCTCCTGAGAGGAGAGATGCAGCAGGTAAGGTGGTCCCTCATGGAGAAAAGCCGATGCAGATTCCGGCAATCGGGCATGGTCCCGATCGGCTTCGGGAGAGGGGAGGCCGTTTTGCCGCAGCGTGGGACAGAGACGGAATTACAGAGAAAAAAGATTGAATGGGAAATTCCTATGGAGGGCACTTTTCGACATGAGATTTTCGACATGAGATTATTGACAAAAAAAGGCGGATAGTGTTTAATAGTTTAATTTATTAGCGACAACTATAAAAAGGATTGAAAATAAGGAGGAAGAAATGAGCGTTAAGGCAGATGTTGTACTGGATACCAAGGGGATGAATTGTCCCATGCCGGTCTTGAAGACCAAGAAAGCGATAGACGGTTTGCAGTCGGGACAGGTCCTTGAGGTCATCTCAACCGATCCGGCACTGCAGGACTACCTGCCTGCCGGCAGGCAGGTCGGCAAAATTTATCCGCCCTGACGGAGAAACCGCTCTGAACCTCGGTCCCGCCTTGCGTCTCCGGCCCGCGTCTGAAGTATTTGAATAAAGCGGGCCAGGTCTGAAGTTCAGTTGACAGAGGGCTCATCATACTGCTTTAATAAACCGCTATGATCGAGAAGACCGATAAAATATGGATGGACGGCAGATTCGTATCGTGGGACGACGCGAACGTTCATGTCCTCACCCACACTCTTCATTACGGTCTCGGAGTATTCGAGGGGATCCGCTGCTACGATACATCGAAGGGATCGGCGATCTTCCGTCTTGATGAGCATGTCAAGAGGCTCTTCGACTCTGCTCACATCTTCAGAATCAAGATCCCTTTTTCGCAGGAAGAAATCAAAGCCGTGGTCGTTGAGACTGTAAAGGTCAACAGACTGAAGGAATGTTATATCAGACCGCTGGTGTTTATAGGGAATGGCTCGATGGGTGTAAATCCCGAGGGCAACCCTGTCGGCGTCGCGATAGCCGCGTGGCCATGGGGCGCCTATCTTGGCGCCGAGGGAATTACCAACGGTATCCGGATCAAGGTGTCATCCTTTGCCCGGCATCACGTGAATGTGGACATGACGAGGGCAAAGGTGTGCGGTTACTATGTGAATTCGCAGCTGGCCAAGACGGAGGCGATCATGTGCGGATGTGACGAGGCCTTGCTGCTTGATACCGAGGGGTATGTATCGGAGGGCAGCGGGGAGAATATATTTATTGTCAGAGACAACCAGCTGAAGACGACTCCTCCGACTTCTATTCTCGAAGGGATAACGCGGGACAGCATCATGCGGATCGCCGCGGACAGCGGAATACCGGTGAAGGAGGAGCGGTTTACCAGGGATGAGGTTTATATCTGTGATGAGGCCTTTCTCAGCGGGACGGCGGCCGAGATCACGCCTGTCAGAGAGGTTGACGGAAGGACCATAGGCAACGGGAGCAGGGGCAGGATCACGGAAAAACTGCAGGCGATATTTTTTGACGCCGTTAAGGGAAAGCACAGAGAATACGAGTCGTGGCTCACCAGGATTTGAGTAGCAATTAACAGGGAAAAAAAGAAGGCCCGGTTTTCCGGGCCTTCTTTTTTTCCAAGTATGTTTCAGGACTTCACTTTTTATGACACTTCGTGCAGTTCCCTTGGACGCTGAACGCAGTTTTTCCGTTGTGGCAATGACCGCACTCCTTGCCTTCACGCATGGCTGCCATAGTAAGTTTGGTTTGTTTCATCGGAAAGATCTTCGTGTGGCAGTCGGTGCATTTGAATCCCTTGTCATGGTGTATCTGTCCGCTGAAGGTAACATTGCCCATCATGGCATTCTTAAATACAACGGTCTTTCCCGGCGGGACCGCGAAAGCTGTTGCCACGAAAGCAAGAGCAACTATGAACGACAGAAGTAATACCTTTATCTTCATTTCTTCACCTCCTTTCGTGCGTAAAATTTAATCGGTCCTGCTAAACAGGCGACACGCTATAAAAGGTCCGGGCCTGAACATGCGCCCAGACTCTAAGAATATAATAGAAAACAATGTCGCTGTCAAGAAAAAATTGCGGAGAATCGAAATCAGTCGTCAGATTGCTTTATTAAACTATAACATGTTAAAATTTCAACAAAAATTGGAGAAATATAATGGTTGAAGATATCCGCATAGGTCTGACATTTGATGACGTGTTGCTGCTTCCGGCAAAATCAGAGGTTCATCCCCAGGGTGTCGACATTCATACAAATCTGACGAGAAACATAGAGATAAACATACCCATCCTGAGTTCGGCAATGGACACTGTTACCGAAGCCGCCATGGCCATAGCGGTGGCGAGGGAGGGTGGCATAGGGATTATCCACCGCGCCATGTCTCCTGAAAGGCAGGCGCTGGAGGTCGACAAGGTCAAGAAGTCCGAAAGCGGAATGATAATAGATCCCATAACGATTTCGCCCGACGCGCGCATTTCAGAGGCCATGGCTCTGATGGAACGGTACAAGATTTCTGGCGTGCCCGTCACCACGAGCGGCAAGCTGATCGGGATACTTACAAACAGGGACCTGAGGTTTGAAACAAAGGTAAATAAGAAAGTCTCGGAAGTGATGACAAAAGAACGGTTGATAACCGCATCCGTGGGTAAGACACTGGACGACGCGAAAGCCCTCCTGAACAAATACAAGATCGAAAAACTGCCGATTGTAGATAAGGATTTCAATCTGAAGGGGCTTATCACCATAAAGGACATCGAGAAGCGCAGGAAGTATCCGAATTCATGCAAAGACAAACACGGTCGCCTGATGGTGGGTGCGGCTGTCGGGACGTCCGATGATACCCTCGTCCGGGTCGAACTGCTTATCAACGCAGGCGTTGATGTGCTTGTGATCGATACGGCCCACGGACATTCAAAATCGGTCATTTCAACGCTGAAGATGATAAAGAAGAAATACGGGATAGACGTGATTGCCGGGAATGTCGCGACTGCCGAGGGTACCGGCGACCTCATAAAGGCGGGGGCCGACGCCGTAAAAGTTGGAATCGGTCCCGGATCGATCTGTACCACGAGGATAATTGCCGGCGCAGGGGTCCCGCAGATGACCGCGATCCGGGATTGTTATTCCGTTGCCAGGAAGAATGATATACCGCTGATAGCCGACGGCGGAATCAAGTATTCCGGCGACATAGCCAAGGCGATGGCGGCCGGGGCGAGTTGCGTCATGATAGGCAGCCTGTTTGCAGGCACGGACGAGTCGCCGGGTGAGATCGTTCTCTACCAGGGGAGGAGCTACAAGGTATACCGGGGGATGGGCTCCATCGGGGCCATGGAACAGGGGGCGAAGGACCGCTACCGGCAGGAGGACGTGGAGACGAAGAAACTCGTTCCCGAGGGAGTGGAGGGGAGAGTGCCGCACAAGGGCTCGCTGTCACAAAGCGTCCACCAGCTTCTCGGAGGACTCCGTTCGGGCATGGGATATTGCGGAGCAGTAAATCTCGCCGAACTCAGAAGGAAGGCGAAATTTATCCGGATTACCAATGCAGGCTTGAGAGAAAGTCACGTGCACGACGTCATAATAACCAAGGAAGCTCCCAACTACAGGCGGGAATGGTAATAACGGAGTGTTTCTGGAAACGACTTTTTCTTCACCCGCAAGGTAATGTTTACCATGGCCGGCGTTTGTTCCGTTGTCGGCCGGGACCTTTTTTCTGAGGCACTTTCCAGTAATGACAAGAGGAGAATTTTGAACCGACATGCATGAAGACAGGATTCTGGTACTCGACTTCGGTTCGCAGTACACACAGCTCATTGCCAGGAGAGTGAGGGAGGGCAGGGTTTATTCGGAGATATATCCCTTCAACTCACCTATCGAAAAGATCAGGCAGTTTGCACCGAAGGGAATCATTCTTTCCGGCGGGCCGTCGAGCGTGTATGACCCGCATGCACCTTTCCCGGATATTGAGATATTCAGCATGGGCGTTCCCGTTCTGGGAATATGTTACGGAATGCAGGTGATGGCCCGGTGTCTTGGGGGGGAAGTGGCAAAGGCCGTGAGGAGAGAATACGGGAGCGCCGAACTGGCGGTTGACGACGACTCCGACCTGCTCTGGGGAATTTCCGGGGAAACCAGGGTCTGGATGAGTCACGGCGACAGGATAGAAAAACTTCCGGACGGTTTTACAGTTTCAGGGCATACGGGAAACTCGCCGGTGGCGGTGATGGCCGACCGCGGAAGGAGGTTTTATGCCCTGCAGTTTCATCCGGAGGTGGTACATACGGCGGAAGGATCGAGGATACTGCATAATTTTGTCCATGGCATCTGCGGGTGCGGGCACACATGGGAGATGGCTTCCTTCATAGAGTGGTCTGTTGCAGATATCCGTTCAAGGGTCCGGGGCAAGAAGGTGATATGCGCCTTGAGCGGGGGGGTCGATTCTTCCGTGGTTGCGCTGCTCGTACACAGGGCCGTCGGTGACGACCTTACGTGCATCTTCGTCGATAACGGACTGTTGAGGAAGGGGGAGGCGGAGAAAGTGAGGCGGACATTTGAGGTCCACTTCCACGTTGAGCTTATCCATGTGGATGCGAGGAAGAGATTCCTCGAAAGGCTTGCAGGGGTCTCCGAACCGGAGAGAAAACGCAAGATCATCGGGAAGGAGTTCATCTCGGTCTTCGAGGAGGAGGCCGCAAAGATAAAGGAAGCGGAATTTCTCGCGCAGGGCACCCTTTATCCGGACGTGATCGAAAGCGTTTCCTTTAAAGGCCCCTCCGCCGTCATCAAGAGCCATCATAACGTGGGGGGACTTCCCGATGTCATGAAGCTGAAACTGATTGAACCTCTAAGGGAACTGTTCAAGGACGAGGTGAGGGTCCTCGGAAAGGAACTGGGACTTTCGGAGGACATCTGCTGGAGGCATCCTTTCCCCGGCCCGGGATTGGCCATACGCTGCATAGGGGACATTACCGCGGAGAGGCTGGAGATCCTGAGAGAAGCCGATGCTATTGTCCTTGAAGAGATAAAGGCGGCGGGATTGTACAGGAGGATATGGCAGGCCTTCGCCGTTGTCCTTCCCGTCAAGAGCGTGGGTGTCATGGGCGATGAAAGGACTTATGAGAACGTCGTGGCGGTGAGGGCGGTAACCAGTCTCGACGGGATGACGGCAGACTGGGCGCGTTTACCCGACGGCGTGCTGGGGAGGATTTCGAACAGGATAATCAATGAAGTGAAGGGCGTAAACAGGGTGGTATATGACGTTACATCAAAACCCCCGGGAACCATAGAATGGGAATGAGAGAGGTGTACCCAGCAGTTTACCGCGGCGTTGCAGAGATCTGCAGGCCCGTCCTCTTTTTGTATAATTTTCGCAGACGCAAGGTTTGCAGAACGTGGATATTGCAGTATATCTGAAAGAGAAGAAGGAACTCGTCGATTCATTTTTCCAGGGATATTTTGAGAAGCCCGGCAGGCCCTCCATACTCATAGAGTCGATGCTGTATTCCCTGTTCGCGGGAGGCAAGAGGCTTCGGCCGGTTCTCGCCCTCGCGGCATACGAGGCCTGCGGCGGTATTGCCGCGGACATCGTGCCATATGCGTCTACCCTGGAACTTATCCACACCTATTCTCTTATTCACGACGACCTCCCGGCAATGGACAACGATGATCTCAGAAGGGGCAAGCCTACCAACCACAGGGTATACGGTGAAGCCATGGCGATACTTGCCGGAGATGCATTGCTGACGGAGGCCTTCTGCATTCTGTCCGATCCCGGACTCGGCAGGGCTGTATCGGAGAGAAAACTGTTGAGGGCCTTATCGGAGCTTGCGGAGTCATCGGGATGCAGGGGCATGGTGGCAGGACAGGCTCAGGATATTCTGTCGGAAAACGGGGAGCCTGACGGCGAGATGCTCCGGTTTATCCACGCCCATAAGACGGCATCTCTTATCCGGGCGTCCGTGAAAATGGGCCCCTTGCTTTACGGCAGCGAGGGCGATGAACTGGAAGCTCTGGCGCTTTACGGATACAGGATCGGGCTCGCCTTCCAGGTAATAGATGATATATTGGATATCGAGGGGGACGAAAAGGAAACAGGGAAGCCGACAGGCTCAGATGAGAGGATCAACAAGATGACCTATCCGCGACTCTACGGCGTGGAAAAGTCCCGTTCCATAGCCGGGGACCTCGTTTCCGAGGCCCGGTCCGCGCTCGACAGTTTCGGCACGCGTGCGGACCCACTCAGGGAGATCGCCGGTTATTTACTTAAAAGGAGAAGCTGATGTTTCTTGAGAAGATAAATTCACCATCCGATCTGAAGACTCTCAGTGCGGAGGAGTTGAAGGTCCTTGCCGGAGAGCTCAGAGAAAGTATAATCCGCACTGTTTCGATAAACGGAGGTCACCTGGCTTCCAATCTTGGAGTAGTTGAACTTACTATCGCCCTCCACCGTGTATTTAATTCTCCCGAGGACAAGATAGTATGGGATGTGGGACACCAGTCATACAGTCACAAGCTCCTCACGGGAAGGAGGGAGAGGTTTTCCACGATCAGAAAGGAAAAGGGCATCTCGGGCTTTCCCAGGATGTCTGAGAGTGAATATGATGCCTTTGGTGTCGGCCATAGCTCGACGTCTATATCGGCCGCGCTGGGGATCGCTGAAGGTCGCGACAGGCAAGGTGAGCACTTCAAGGTAATCGCCGTGATCGGTGACGGTGCGATGACAGCCGGTCTTGCCTTCGAGGGGCTGAACCACGCCGGGCATCTTAAGAAAGACGTCGTTGTCATACTGAACGACAATGAAATGTCGATATCAAAGAACGTCGGGGCACTTTCTGCCTATATGAACCGGATTCTTACGGGTGAATTTTACCGGAGGTTCAAGAAGGAAACAAAGTCTTTTCTGGAAGGCATACCGAGGTTCGGCGGTCCCGTGGCAAAGATGGCCCAGAAGGCGGAAGGGACGCTTAAGGGCCTTATTCTTCCCGGCATACTCTTCGAGGAACTGGGATTCGATTATGTCGGCCCGATCGACGGCCATAACATTGAAATGCTTATCGACACTATGAAGCGGATACGTACGTCCAGTGCCCCGACGCTCGTCCATGTTATAACAAGGAAAGGCAAGGGATACGAGTTTTCGGAAAAAGACCCTTGTATTTTCCATGGCATAGGACCTTTTGAACCCGAGACCGGCTCGGAGATAAATTCGAGGGACGGGCTGAGCTACAGTGCCGCGTTCGGAGGGATACTGTCGGACCTCGCAGGTGTCGACAAGAGAGTGGTTGCGATATCGGCAGCCATGAAGGAAGGGACGGGCCTTGAGTGCTTTGCCGAAAAATATCCGGACAGGTTCTATGATGTGGGCATAGCTGAGCCTCATGCCGTCACGTTTGCGGCAGGTATGGCCACAAGGGGGTTGAGACCCGTTGTTGCGCTGTATTCCACTTTTCTCCAGCGGTCCTATGACGAAATCATTCACGATGTGTGCCTTCAGAAGCTGCCGGTGATTTTTGCGGTGGACAGGGCCGGCATTGTAGGCGAAGACGGTCCGACCCACAACGGTCTTTTCGACATCTCGTTCCTGAGGCACATTCCGAACCTCGTGGTGATGGCGCCGAAGGACGGTTCGGAATTAAGAATGATGCTCGAATTGGCATTGAAACTCGAAGGTCCTTCGGCCATAAGATATCCGAGGGGAAAGATACCCGGATCCACGGCGTCTGATTCGTCGCTGGCCCTCGGCAGGGCCGAATTATTGCGGGACGGCGCCGACGTTGCCCTGATCGCTGCCGGCAGCAGCGCTCTGCCGGCGCTGAATGCGGCGGGCAGACTCGATAAACTGGGCGTCAACGCCCTGGTGGTGAATGCGAGGTTCATAAAGCCCCTTGACAGGGAACTCATACTGTCGGTGGCGGCCCGCGTACCCAGAATCATTACTGTAGAAGAGAATGTGCTGGAGGGCGGATTCGGAAGCGCGGTGATCGAGTGCATCAGCGACGCCGGGCTGACGAATGTTTGGGTCAAGCGGCTCGGCATCCCCGATGTCTTTGTTGAACAGGGGACCCCCGCGGGATTGAGAGCCAAATACGGCATTGATGAGGAGGGAATATTTTTAGCCGCTTTATCGATGATCCGGGAACATGCGTTTAGTCACTGATTTTATTTATCGGGACAGGGACGAAGATGTCAGGTAGGGAAAGGCTGGATAAGGTCCTTGTCGACAGGGGCCTCGTGAAGAGCAGGGAGAGGGCAAAGGCCCTCGTAATGGAGGGGCGGGTTGCCGTCGACGGGAGCAGAGTTTTGAAGGCAGGGACGCCCGTTGCTGCGGACGCCGATGTCGTCCTCAGAGGGGCCGATATCCCCTTTGTGAGCCGGGGAGGCCTGAAACTGCAGGCGGCGCTCGATTTTTTCACTCTTGAGCCGGCAGGGGCGGTGGCGATGGATATCGGCTGCTCGACGGGAGGCTTTACCGACTGTCTGTTGAAAAGGGGGGTGCGAAAGGTTTATGCGGTGGACGTGGGATACGGGCAGTTCGACTGGGCGCTCAGGGGCGACCGGAGGATAATTCTGTTCGAAAAGACCAACATACGTTATCTCGGCAGGGACGCCGTTAGGGAGCCGATAGATCTGGCCGTCATCGATGTTTCCTTTATTTCGCTGCTGAAGGTGCTGCCCAAGGCCCTCGAATTCCTTGCAGAGCACGGCAGCGTTTTGGCGTTGGTCAAGCCCCAGTTTGAGGTCGGCAGGGAATTGGTCGGCAAGGGCGGCGTTGTCAGGGACGAGTCGGCCAGGATGTCAGCCGTGGAGAAGGTCCTGCAGGGAGCGGGGCCGATGGGGTTCGCTGTCGTCGGGAGATTCGAATCGCCGGTGCCGGGACAGAAAGGCAACAGGGAATATTTCGTATATCTGAAAAAGGAATGAATACGGGACAGAACCTTATAGAACTCGATCTTTCTCTCGTATCGCCCGATGTCATCTCGGTGCTCATCGAAGATGCCTCCGATCCCGGTATCTTCGGGGAGATCGCGCGGGCCAACACTGCGAGGCCCGACGTGCTCAAACTCCTGCTCGATTGCACCGGCACGCCCGATGAGGTAAGGGAACTTATTGCAGGCACCATGAAGTTGCCCGTTGTTCCAAAGGCGCAGGCTCCTGATTCTGAAAGGACCAGGGATTCCAGGACTGAAACCCTGCTGCAAAGAATACAGAAACTGAACGTCTCGGCGCGGGTCCAGCTTGCACTGAAGGGAGGGAGAGAGATCAGGGGTATACTCGCGAGGGACCCGAACAAGGAGGTGGTGCTGGGCGTCCTGGAAAACGGCAAGATCACCGAATCCGAGATAGAGTTGATAGCGAAGAACCGCTCAGCCCTGGAAGAGTCCCTGAGAAGAATTTCCAAGAACAGGGAATGGATGAAGAAATACTCTATCGTATTTGCCCTTGTCACGAACCCCAAGACCCCGGCGGGAATCGCCGTAACTTTCGTGAGCAGCCTCAAGAAAAAAGATCTTTCTGCGCTTGAAAAAAACAGGAATGTGTCGGAAGCTGTAAGGATAGCTGCGAAGAAACTTCTTGCGGCCCGCAGGCCCGGATAATTGTTCCGGTGACGACAGCACCGGGCAGCATATCATACCTTGAATTTCTGCAATTCGGTAAGAAGATTAAGGGCCTCGTCCTTCAGGGAGCTGATTACGGCGTTCATGTCGTTTGAGGAGTCTATCAGGCCGCCGGTCGTATTCCGGATCTTTT
>JARRRD010000014.1:6891-30038 GCA_037381085.1 Candidatus Sulfobium sp. | reverse complement strand
CATTGACTTGACGATCTCGATACTCTTTTCTTTTTGTCTCCCTGTTGCTTCGGCGATCTGCTCGGCCTGCCGCGTCACATTTTCTGTCACGGCCGCTATCTGTCTGCTTCCCACCTTCTGTTCGCTGGTCGCGGTCCTCACCTGATTCGAGAGTTCTTTTACCTTTTCAGTGGCATCCGTTATAAATTTTCCGCCTTTGTTCTGCTCTGTAATTGCAAGAGAGATCTTCTCCGTCTGCTCCGTCATCTTCTCTACGGAGTCGGTGATATGTTTAATCACGAAGGCTTCCTCTGCCGTCGCCCGCTGTATGGCCCGTGCCATCTCCGTAGAGGCGCGAGAGCTGTCGACAATGTCTCCAAGAGCGGCATTTACATCGCGCACAAGTCTCAACCCCTTCTCCACTGTCTCGATGCCTTCCGAGACCTTCCTGATGCTGGAGCGGGTCACGTCCCGGACAGAAGTGATGAGGGCCTCTATTTCATTGGTCGAGACAGATGTCCTCTCTGCGAGGCTCTTGATCTCATCGGCCACGATGGTGAATCCTTTACCGTGCTCTCCGGCCTTGGACGCGAGAATGGCTGCATTGAGGGCAAGGAGGTTGGTCTGGTCGGCAACGTTGTCTATGACTGTCAGTATCTTACCTATATCTTCGGTTTTCTTCCCGAGGAGGTTTATGACGTCGGAAAGGGCTGTGACACTCTTCTTTATGTTTTCCATGCCTTCCATGGCGGCATTCGAGGCGTTCCTCCCCTTCTCGGAGGCGTTCATCATGACAGCCTCGGCAAGGACGACCGATTCGTTGGCACGGTGTTCTATGTCCCTCGTGGTTGCGTTTACTTCCTCAATGGATGTGGCGATTGCCTCGGAGGAAGCCGACACGTTGTCGAGACTTTCCGCTATCTGTTTGACCGTCGAAATCATCTCCTCGACCGACGACGCGGTATCGTGGGCGGTCTCGTTAAATATGTCGGCGTTTTCCGCGATTTTTTCGATGGAGGCGGTCATCTGCAATATCGAAGAGGATGTGTCGACGGCCGATTGGGAAAGGTTCTCGGCCCCCTTTGCCACCCTCGATATGGAGGTGTCCATCTCCTCGGCGGCTGCGGCTGTTTCTTCTATCGCACTTTTCTGGACATCGGCAACGGAGAGCACGCCCTGGGACAGGGACGCAATATTGGATGTAACACCGGATACGCTGTTCGTGATGTTTCTTATCTTTCCGAGCATGTCCTTGAGATTGAAAGCCATGCGGTTTACAGCCTTTCCCAGGGAGGCCACCTCGTCATTACCCTTGACGGCGATTACGTGGGTCAGGTCCCCTGCCGCGATCCTGTCGGCCACCTTTTCCATGGCGAGTATGGGACGAGTGATAAACCTTGATATGGAGCCGTAGACAAGCGCGAGCGACAGGAGGAAACAGAAGCCGGATATTCCCAGTGCCCACAGGAGAAGCTCATACAGCTGCGCGTTAATCGTCTCCATCTTGACCCCGAGTCTGAGTGCCCCCACTATTTTATCGTCCGCGTTAAGCAAGGGGAAGGAGAGGTCATAAAAAGAGTCGATTGTCTGGACCAGTTCCTGCTTCTGTGAAACGGCGTTTAATGAGGCCGCGTCTTTGAGGTCCTTTCCGACCTTACTCTCCTCGTTATGGAACAATATCCTGCCTTTCGTATCGGTGATCATGGCATAGGCGATGGCCTTGTCGTTCGTGATGAGATCCTTCAGCTTGCCGCTTACGCCCTCCAGAGAGTCTATTGGGACCCCCAGGCTCAGAACCTTTGCAAGCTCTCTCTGCATGCCCTCTCCCACTGCCTGTGTTTTGGCAAGGATTGCCTGTTTGTATTTGCTGGATGCTATATAGGTTAAAACGGTGGTGTTGATACCGAGAATTATAAAAAGTACTGCAGCCACCACGGTGGTGGCCTTTTTCTGGAGGTTCATGACGGCCATTATTTTATTACCTTCGTTGCCGAAGTCAGAAGGTCGAAAGGTATCTTCAGCCCCAGGGACGACGCCTCTTTCAGGTTGACGATCATATCGATCTTCTTTGGCGATTCCACCGGGATAGAGGACGGTTTCGCCCCTCTCATAACCCTCGCCGCCAATCTTGCAGCCTCCCGCCCCTGTTCATAAGGGTTCGCAGCAAGTGTCAGTATAATACCCATGTTTTCCTCGCCGCCTATGGTGGAGGCTGTCGGCAATTTTTCCCGGTGAGCTATCCCCATTATGTTATTAATGCAGACCATGGCAGCACAACTTGTGGTCAGAAACAGCCCGTCCACATTCGATATCTTCCTCGTATCTTCAGCCCTCCTTATGTCGAAACCCACCGACTGGAATCCGAAGGAGCCCTCCAGCCGTTTGACATCTCTGGCCTGCGCCACCGTATCCTTCTCGGAATTGTTGAACACGACGCCAAGCCTCTTGAAGTTGTCGATACTCTTGAAATTCCTGATCAGGCTTGTGATAGGCACCGTCGAGCTGATGCCGGTCACGTTGCCTCCGGCGATGCCTACCGCGTGCGGGTCGAAAACGGCCGCGAATACCACCGGGATGTCAGAGGTCTCATTCAATACGGCCAATGTAGCCGGAGCGCCGTACGAGACGATCACGTCCGATCCTATCGCAACGAGTTTCCTGGCTGCATTTGTCCACGACATGGGCTCCGGCGCCGGACTCTGTACCACAACCTGGACTGTCCCCGGACCGAGTCCGTCGGCATTAAGGGCTTCGGCGAAAGTCTTCTGAATCTCCCTGTAATAGGGGATATTTCCGGTCATGATAACGCCGATCATCTTCTCGGCTCCAAAAGCCTGCCCCGACATTATAATGAAAAATATCAAAACCGAAGCAAGCGCTGCATGTCTGCGAATTGATGCCAGTCCTTTCATCTGCCTTTCCTTACCATTGCTTCGAGAGTGTCAGCAGCGCGATGTGCGCCCTGCCGTCCTGTACATCGTCCCAGGGGTTGTCGAGCACATCGTTAAAGTCGATGTACCGGTACCTGACGCCCGCCGAGAAACCTTTCCTGAAGTTATACTCCGCCGACAGGGAACAGTCTGTTTCCCTGGTCTTGAGAGCGGACAGACTTGCCACTGATATGGGCTGGAGCAGGCTCGGGTCAGTAAGAGAAAAGGCGCCGCTGCTGAGGGTGTAGCTCACTCCGGCGCTGAGGTTGATGCGGTCGTTCGGAATATAGTTCATGGTAAGCCCGTAACTGTGGGCCAGGTCGGTGTCCGGGACAGAGGGTTCAAGCTGACCACCCATCACGATGTCCTGACGTATCTTGTCGTGTATGTAAGTATAACTTCCCGTGACTGAAAAATTCTCGGTTGCAAGATAGGTGACCGCACCCATGACGCGGTCCCTGTGTACGTCGCGGTTCTTTGGATCGACCGTAGAATTTCCGATCAGCGTAAGAAGGTCGTCCCTCTCTTCTTTTGCGATACTGTAAGTTACAAAAGTGGTAATCCTCTGCAGTGGTGTCCATGAAATCGTTGCGTGTCCCTCGTCGGAATGGTCCGGATCGGTGTTATAGGCGGGATTAACTACATGTTTGTGCGCGTATCCCGCCCTGAGATTCAGGTTCCCCGCGATCCTCATGTCTGCCGAGAGCGATGCCGTATTATGACTTGTCTTTTCCGGGATGTGCCAGCCATAGACTTCGGATAATACCCAGTCCTGCGCGTTTTGTCTCCTGATGTGGTCATAATCATATTCGGCCCGAAGGGTCAGCCGGGAAAATGGACGGTATCTGACTGTGGTTGAGGCGGTATCGGTGATTGATGAAATAGACGGTATAACCGAATAGGTATAGATGTCCGCCGGGTTGGAGAGATTCGTGACGGTCACCGATGCAGGGTTGTCGATATCGGCCTCCTTGTGGCGGTACTTCACAAAGACCGCGAGATTCGTCGCCGCCGTCCAGGTCACCTCTCCGGCGCCGATGAAATAATCGGCCTTTGCGCCGCTGTACTCGTTGTCGCGGTCGATCTTGGTGAGGGTCGCGGAAGCCACGATCCTTCCGGTGTAAGAAGTGTGAATCCTGACAGTGTTTGACGAACCCTTGAGGCTGGGAAGCAGATTGTGCTCAAAAATGCCTTCATTTCTGTGGGTGCTGGCCGTGTAATAGTCGTAGAGGACACTGTTACCGCCCGGATCGAACCTCTTTTCACCGTGGGACACCTCGATCTCAACGGGCCCCAGATGGGCGTTAGTCCCCACAGTGAAGTTCTTCGTCTCCCAGTCTACATCTCTGGACTGCGAAGTCCTTACCAGATTTGTGAAGGATCCCGCACCTCCCAGGAAGCGCTGCTGCATGGTGCCGTCCTTGTCGATGATACTTCCGTTGAAATAAACATGTAAGGGATAATCGGGTGTCTTGAACCTCAACAAGACCGAGCTCATGCCCCATCTGACGCCATATTGCTTATTCGCATCCTTGACATAGACTCCCTGTGTGCCGTCCGGTGCGACGGCAGCCCCGCTCGGCAGGATAGTTGCGGCCGGACCGATGAGCTGAATATTGTCAAGGTTATGATAGAGGGTCCTGTTGATCCCTCTGAAGACTACTATGTCCTTGTAAGCGTAACCCAAGTCGCCGAAATAGTCCTTCTTGTTGCTGAAATCGATATCGAGATGCAACCTGTGAGGAAATGAGAAGATCCTTAAGTTTCCTCCAAGAGAAACGGAGTCGTGCAGATAATCATACTCGTCGGCCCTTGTCGAGCCGCTGAGACCTACGAACCGGTAACCCCCGAAAATCCCGGCCGTGGGTGCGATGTGCGGAAACTGATAACCTTCCCCGGAGTAGGGCATCCCCGCAACTGCGGTTTCCTGCCCCGTATCGGCCGGTGCCTGGTCCTGCGCATATGCCCTGCCGCCGAAGATCAAGATGAACAAAAACAGCACTGAAAGTATCTTCTTCATCGCCCCCCCTATTGTGTAAACCTTCCTTCGCCGCTTGCGGAAGGAAGGTCTGTTCCGTGTATTTGTGAATGACAATCCGTGCACCTGGTATAGAAGGTCATCCGCCGGGTCTCTATGCAGGAAGAGGTAGTACAGGTGCTGGTCGGTCCGGGGTTGTGGCCGGTATGACACTGGAGACAGAGGAATGGCACCGACACGGTAAGGAGGTTATTGTATACAGAGCCGTGAGGCCTGTGGCACGTGCGGCAGTCTTCCGTATTCTCCGCATGCTCGTATAAAAAGGGCCCCTCTTTTTCGGCGTGGCACTGCGTACACGTCTGCTTGACAGTCGGCTTCCTGAGCAACCTGTCGTTGATCGTGCCGTGGGGGTCATGGCAGTCCGTGCAGAAGACCCTCTGTTCCGGCACCGGGTGATGGCTGGGGAGAGAAAACTGGGCCTTGACGTCCATGTGGCATCTTTCGCACATCTTCTGGGTATCCCGCGGTTTTACCTTGAGGTCCGGGCCGGCATGGATGTTATGACAGTCTTCACAGGACACGTCATTTATGGCGTGAAGTCCGGCATTCCAGTTGTGCAGGTTAAAAGTCGCATTCGCCGTATGGCACTTCAGACATATCAGGGACTTCGCCTCTGAGGGGAGGTCCTTGATGTCTATGAGCGTCTTGTAGTCGCATGCGGTCTGTATTCCCTTCTTTGCGTCCTCCGCTACTTTTTCAGGAGTTAGCCCTTTTATCGCCAGGCTGCCCGGGCCGTGGCAGGACTCACAGTTGACGAGTGGGAGCCCCGACTTCTCGGAAAGCTGGACGCCCATCGTACTGGCGTCGAAGTCCCGTTTGATCCTGTCGTGATAATGGCATGAGGCAAGGCATGTGCGCGTGCCCACATAGTTTGCGTCCAACCGGCCCGCGATCATCCGCTCGTATTCCCTCATCGGAACGATCGGCTTGGAGGTCTTGAGTGTCGCGCAGCCCGCTGTCAGCAGACAGGAGAAGACCGCTACTGCTGCTATCTTCCCGAATATCTTCATACACCCTCCTCTTCAGTGGTGTAAGATAATAAAAATTATTTCATCGAATGTCAACAGCAGACGGAGGCAACTGCATGGAAAGTCGAAAGGCCGCATATGCTAAAATACAGATGAGAGTTCCCGTTTCTTGGAAAACGGCCTCGGAAGGGAAATGACGAAGGCGGGACCGAAAACAGGGGAAGGGCTGGAGGCAGAGGAGAGGCAGGAAACAAGAAAGCCGTCTCTTTATAAGGTATTCCTGCTGAACGACGATTATACAACGATGGATTTTGTCGTGTATATACTTGAAAGTATTTTCGGAAAGTCACCCGTTGAGGCTGCACAGATAATGCTTCATGTCCACAAGAAGGGAGTGGGCCTTGCGGGCGTGTACACGCGAGAGATCGCCGAGACCAAGGTGCAGACAGTACATGAATTGGCCAGAGAGAACGAGTTTCCACTGCTTTGCGTCATGGAGAAGGAATGATAAACAAGGAATTCGAAGTAACCATAGAAGCCATAATACGGGACGCCAGGTCCAGGAGGCATGAATACCTGACTGTAGAGCACATCCTTTTCGCGGTCCTGCACGACGAACTCGGCATAAATATCATCACGGCCTGCGGCGGAGAGATATCGAGGCTCAAAAGGGAGATCGAAAAATATTTCCGTGAGAACGTGACAAGGGTGGAAGAAGAGTCCGACGCATATCCGCAGCCGACGCTGGCTTTCCAGAAGGTTTTTCAGAGGGCTCTCCTTCATACCAGCTCGGCAGAGAAGGCGGAGGCCGACGCAGGGGACATACTCGCCTCCATATTTCTGGAAAAGGATTCCCAGGCCGTCTATTTCCTCAGGTCCGAAGGGATAGAACGTATCGATATACTGAATTACATTTCCCACGGCTCCGCGCGGTTTAACGATCAAGGAGAGGAAAGTGACGAGGAAGAGGTACCGCAGCATGATGCCGAGAAGAGTCCGGCGAGGGACCCGCTAAAAAGCTTCACGATGAACCTGGCGGAAAGGGCGGCCAACGGTGACATAGACCCCCTGGTCGGGCGCCGGCAGGAGCTGCAGAGGACGATTCAGGTCCTTTCCAGGAGGCGGAAGAACAACGTGATATTCGTCGGCGAACCCGGGGTCGGCAAGACCGCCATTGTCGAAGGGCTTGCCTTGCGCATCCATCAGCGGCATGTGCCGGAGGCATTGACGAAGTCGAAGATCTATTCACTCGATATGGGAGCGGTCCTGGCGGGGACCAAATACCGCGGCGATTTCGAGGCGCGTCTTAAATCGACCATCACTGCCCTCGAAAAGACGCCCGGGGCGATCCTCTTTATAGACGAGATCCATACGGTTGTGGGTGCCGGGGCGACGAGCGGAGGGTCGATGGATGCATCGAATATTTTGAAGCCCGTCCTGAACGAGGGGAGGCTCCGCTGTATAGGCGCCAGCACTTATGAAGAATACAAGAATTATTTTGAGAAGGACCGGGCGTTGTCCAGACGTTTCCAGAAGATCGAGATACAGGAGCCGGGCGTCGGTGAAACTATCCATATATTGAACGGACTGAAAGAATATTATGAGGCTTTTCACGGAGTCACTTTTACGAGGAACGCACTGAAGTCCGCGGCCGAGCTTTCGGCCAAGTACATTAATGATAAATATCTTCCCGACAAGGCGATCGATGTCATCGACGAGGCCGCTGCGGTTTTGAAGCTCTCTTCCCGCTCCAGGAAAAGTGTGGGAATCCGGGAGATCGAAAAGGTTGTGGCCGATATGGCGAGGGTACCTTCCCGCACGGTATCCACTTCGGACGTCGAGAAACTCAGGAATCTCGACGGTGAACTCACGAAGAAGGTGTTCGGTCAGGAAGCGGCAATAAGTTCTCTTGTCTCCTCCATCAAGAGGGCGCGCTCCGGGCTGGGCTCCGCCGACAGGCCGATCGGCTCCTTTCTCTTTACCGGGCCGACGGGAGTTGGAAAAACGGAGGTGTCGAAGCAGATGGCCCGCGTCCTCGGCGTCAGGTTCACAAGGTTCGACATGAGCGAATACATGGAGAAGCATACCGTCGCCCGTTTGATAGGGGCGCCTCCCGGCTACGTCGGATTCGATCAGGGCGGATTATTGACGGACGCGATACGTAAGCATCCTTACAGCGTGCTTCTCCTGGACGAGATTGAAAAAGCCCATCCGGATATATTCAGTATCCTGCTTCAGGTGATGGATTATGCGACTCTTACGGACAACACCGGGAAAAAGGCGGACTTCAGGAATGTGATCCTGATCATGACGTCCAATGCCGGGGCGAAGGAGATGGACAGGAGCATGATAGGGTTCGGGGACAGGAGCCTGGACAACAGGGCAAAGGGCTCCGATGCGGTGAACAGGCTTTTCAACCCCGAATTCAGGAACCGCCTTGATGCCGTGATTTCTTTCTCGCCGCTGACACCGGCCGTTATGAAGCAGATCGTCGGCAAATTTATTGCCGAGCTTTCCGGTCAGCTGGCGCAGAAGAAGGTGCGGGTGGTGCTTTCGGGAACTGCTGTGGACTGGCTTGCGTCCAGGGGATTCGATCCCCTGTACGGTGCGCGGCCTCTCACCAGGCTTCTGCAGACGGAAATCAAGGACGTGATTTCCGATGAGCTGCTCTTCGGCCGGCTGAAAAGGGGCGGGACTGTCAATATCGGCATTAAGGGCGGTAACCTGAGCTTCAGATACAAGTGAAAGTCCGACGTTTCCGCGGGGTCGATCTATGCCTCTATACCGGTTGCCTGATGAAATAGTTTTCCCTTCGCCTGATCTTGCCGGGGCGGACGGTCTTCTTGCAGTGGGCGGTGATCTCAGTGAAGAGCGTCTGATTCTTGCGTATTCCCTGGGCATCTTCCCCTGGTATTCCGACGGAATGCCGATCCTCTGGTGGTCTCCGGACCCCAGACTGGTCCTGCTGCCTGCCGAGATGAGGGCGTCGAGGAGCCTGCGACAGACGATCAGAAGGCGCAAGTACAGGGTGACCTTCGATACGGCCTTTGAGGATGTCGTGAGAAATTGTGCCGCTATGCCGAGGCGTGACGGCAGGGGTACCTGGATCACCGATGACATGATGGAGGCATACTGCCGTCTCCACGAGGACGGCTTTGCCCACTCTGTGGAGAGTTGGTATGGTAATGAACTGGCGGGGGGGCTTTATGGAGTGTCGCTCGGGGCCGCCTTTTTCGGGGAATCAATGTTCGCGAAGCACAGTGATGCCTCCAAGGTCGCCCTTGCCGGGCTTGTGGAGCGACTGAAATGCATCGAAAGCGCGTTCATCGACTGTCAGGTGGTGACCGCCCATCTTGTCAGCCTGGGTGCGAGGCAGGTCCCGCGCAAAGAGTTTGCCGGTATGCTCGAGCGCGCTGTCGAAGTACCCATCCCGCCCGGAAAATGGGAAACGACAGGAGTTGCCTGACGGGGGAAATCTCGCGAAGGATTGACGACACGTCGACCACCTGCTGTCAATCCGGCCAGGCAGCTGCCCTCATCCTTGAAGGTGGAAGGGTGACCTGTTACCTTATTTCTTTGACGTATATTCCGTTAAGATCCTTCTCAGCTTCCGGACCTCGGGGTGATCCGTGGTGACCCGGTCGTTGAGAATATTCCGGGCATCGCGGCCGTTTCTTCCATACAATGCATCGTTGTCTTCTTCGTCAATCTGGAGTGAAGCACCCTCGAGCGCCAGTCCTGCAAATAGTCCCCTGCTTCGTGAATAGGAGTAGATTTCCGACTTGAGCTGCACGTCGGTCGCGGCGGATGCCTGCCTTCCGACAGGTCCTGCAGCAACACCGGCATCGGCACCCAGCGTGAACTTGCCGTGCACGATCCTGTCTATGCTCCTCCTGGTCTTAAAGACCAGGATGATATCGATCGACTCGACACCCAGCTGCCAGCCGATGCTTCCGCCGGCAACAGAGATGAAAGAGGGGTAGCTCCAGCCGCCCTTTTCGTTGCGGACCAACAGTACGCCTGTCCCATAGCGGCCCCCGAGTATGAAACCGGCCTTTATGACGTTCGGTATTATGGCGATGCCGCTGGCATTCCGAAGCAGGGCGGGCGGGATGTTCTTCTCGGGTATGGATACTATCTGCTGCAGGACTGAAGTGGCGTCTTTGATCTTGGCGATCTCCTTCCTCTCTGCCCGGGCCTTAAGCGGCAGGAAAATGGTGATCAGCGCAACGATAACAGTAATAACAATGGTGACACCGAAAATCTTCCTCATGTCGCTACCTCCACCTGTAAAATGGTATCTAAGATAAATACATATCCCAATCTCAACGTTATCACATCTCCGGAAGTTTGTCTATCGGGATGCTGCAAAAGGAGCTTTTAGCCTTTTTTTGTCATTCCCGTGCAAACGGGAATCCAATTATTCCAGGTAGCTTGGATACCCGCCTCCGCGGGTATGACGGCATTTAGGCACGGTCATGGAACTTTCTCAGCAGCCTGCTAATGCCCGGCGCGAAGTGCGGCTACAACGTCTCCCAGTATTTCGACGGCATGTCTTTTGCGAGCCTGAGTGCCCCGTCGGAACCGGCAAACAGAGGATCTTCCACACAGGTAACCTTGCAGGGACCATACTCTTTGAGCGCATCCTGCAGGTAGTCGGCTATGCCTTTGATGAGACTCCCGCCACCTGCGAGGACGATATTGTTCTTTATCTTGACCTGGAACTCGGGGTCGAATTTGGCGATCATCTCCGTCGTCGTTTCCACCATGGCGGGAAGAATGCTTTCGCATGCCCGCTGTATCTCGTTCCTGATGTCATGCATGACCGGCTTCCCCGAGACGGGGATCTCTACCTGGACCTCATCGGGGGTCTCGTGCACGAAACTGAACTTTTCCTTGAATTGGCGGACCATGTTCTTGTTGAATTTGGCGTTGGGATATTTCTCGCTCAGATAGCTGAAGAGCTGGTCGTCGACGTAGTCACCGGCAGCGAGGATGGTCTTCTGGTCCTCCTCCGCGGGAATGGTCCCGTGCATGATACAGAAATCTGTTGTGCCGGCACCGACATCGATCACCATCGAGTTGTTCAGCAGGTTCATTCCGTACGCCACCGCAAAGGGTTCCGTGACAACCATCAGGGAATGAACAAATTCGGCCACCGCCTTCCGGATGGCCAGCTTGTTCACCTTGAGACTGTCGGAGGGAACTCCCACTACGGCATATATCTTCTGCTCCTTCGAGGGTTCCGCCAACTCGATGAGATGTCTGATGATCTCCTTGACGGCATCCTCGCTCCTGTCGATGCCTTCCTTTATTATGCCGTGTTCAAGGGGCTTGCAGAGGTCCAGCGAAAGCCTGTTTTCAAGGGCCTCAACACCGAAGAGGACCGGTTTGCCCACGACCTGTTGAGCGATAAAATCCCTGGGCCAGCCCACGAAGCTCTCGATCCATTCCCGTTTGTCGTTGCTGGCGGAGATGGAACTCCTCGACGTCCCCAGGTCGATCCCCACAAACAGGACGCTGTCATCTTTTTGCGTATCTGGTTTTTTCATGACCAATGTCTCCTTTTTTCATATAGTCGATTATGCCGGCCTCAAGGTAATGGGCGATGTTCTCCCTGTAGTGTTTTGTGTCCAGCCTTTTCTCTTCAGCCCTGTTGCTCAGGCATGACACTTCTACAAGAACTGCCGGCACTTCAGCGCCGAGCAGGACGACAAAGGGTGCCCTCCGCACTCCGTAGTTGTGAACGATTCCGTCTTCCCTTTTCATGTTTACAAAAAGCTCATTCTGGATCGAAGCGGCAAGCTCCCTGGATTCCTGAAGCTTCATGGTTTCGCCAAGCTTCTCTATGATCTGCCTGAAATCGCTCATCCCGTAATGTGATCCCGCGTTCTCCCTTTCGGCAAGCTTCAATGCCTTCTCGTCGGACGATGGGCCGAAATAGTAGGTTTCTATGATATTTATCGGTTTGGCGGGGATATAGTTAAAATGGATGGAGACGAATAGGTCTGCCTTCTTGTCGAGCGCCATCTTCACCCGCTCGTCGAGAGGCAGGGTGACGTCGCGGTCGCGGGTGAGAAGCACCCTGAAGCGTCCCTGTCCGTCGTGCTCCAGAAGGGCTTTCAGCCTTTTAGCGACATCGAGGGTCAGGACTTTTTCCCTGGTGCCCAGCTTGCCCATGGTCCCTCTGTCTTTGCCGCCATGTCCGGGGTCGATCATTATCGTCTTTACGCCGAGGCCGAAGATGCGGCTGATGGGCATACCGGGTTCATGCATGATGGCCTTGAAGCCCGAAACATCGGGGTAATGGGGCGGCGCCGACGATCTGGCGACAACCGGGGAGGCGGCCTTCTGTGCGATGAGACCGGCTGTTACCTGACTCTCGGACGAAAAGGGAGCCGATCCGTATTGGGCGTGAAGAAAGACCGCCAGGGCCGTCACCGCAACGGTCAGAAACACTTTTCTGATATAAAAGGGCCTCGGTCTGGCGAGAGTGCTTCCCCGCTTCCCCAGTATCTTCATGTTCTCTTCGTATACGCCCTTGAGAATGCTCTCCCGGGTCTTGCTCTCTCTCTTCACGGTAAAAGGTGATATCATAACGATTACCACACTTTAACAATTTAACGGAAAAAATTCAATGGCGGAATTTTCCCTAAAAATCATTGGCTTTGCCGGTCGGGGCTTATAAGCAACATTAACCCGGACAGGGCGGAAGTGATCCTGCATGGGGTAGAGAAGGTGATCCGTGAGCAGTCAGGCATTTTTGAAAATTGTACTTTATGCCCAAAAGTGTCTTTTTTCAGAGAAGCCGTCCCCTTTTTCTTCCGGCGACGGGGGACTACATCGTTACGCCTTGAGGAGAGTCCTTAGGAGTGGCCTTCCCGTTCAGCCATATATCACTATCGCATTGGTTTCCGGGTCCACGGCGACCCTGTCGCCTCTTCGTTTTTCTCCGGAGTACAAATGATCATCCAGTGAATATGCCACTCTCGGTCTGAGACCTCTGCCTGCATATTTAAGTGTCTTGAAGAGATAACCGATAAATGACCCGGAATAACGATAACGGCGTATACAGCCCTCCATGTGCCCTTCGACCATATCGTCCAGTCCTTCCCAACATGATATCTTCGGGTCCTGTTCGATCCAATCATCGATAGTGAACCTGAGCAGCTTCATAATTTCCTCTTTTGCAACTACGTTGCCGCCTTGCGCTATTCTCACCAGGGCAATACTGATGATATCGCGGACCTGCCTGTCGTAAGCGTCCGCCGGAGAGAGAAACGTATAAAGCTTATTGTGGTATTTTTTCAGAACGGTCTCAACGGCCCTTTGGCCGCTGTAACCTTTCGGATGTCGGCCCCTGCGTGACGGCTGCCATCTTCGCTGTAATTTGCGGTCCAGAGGGCGCGTGAATCTGTCCCAATCAATGCCGCCGCTTTCAGCTCTGACATTTTTCTGAATGAAACGATAAACATCAGGAGCATATTGTCTTATCCAGGAACTGCAAAATGTATTGGGCTGCAGCGCTTTGAGAAGCTTGTTTATTGCTCTGACAGCAAAAGCAAAATCCATTGAATCAGCAAAGCATCATATTTTCATAACTTGAACGGCAAAACATAAAGATGGTCTTTCTGAATACGATGCAAATCCTCAGTTCCAAGAATAATAGTTTAAATGAAGAGGCTGTTCAACACAATTACTCACAGGACTCCTCACCATCGATGCGCTTAACAATTCCGAGAGTTACAACTGGAAATCAGAGGCGATGAACAACGTCGAAAAAGTAGCCTGGCCCTTTTTTTCGTTTCCAAGTCCAGATTATCATCTCTTTCTGTAATTTTGGGCGTTGTGAACAGAGGAATTGATTTTTTGCAAATATAAACTGCAAAATATCTTTAAGGGGGAATAAGAGGTCTCGTGGGGCGCTTTCCTGCCAAAATAACGCGTCCGACCTTGAAAGAGGTGCTGGAGAGGGGACGGCTCTTCAAGTTGCTGGACAGCGGGCGTAGACATGCGGTCGTCTGGGTATCGGGGCCTCCGGGTTCCGGCAAGACCACCCTGGTGAGCAGCTACGTGGAATCTCTAAAATTGCCCTGTCTCTGGTATCAAATGGATGGTGGCGATTCTGACCTTGCAACTTTCTTCTATTACATGGGCCTTGCAGGAAAGAAGGCCGCTCCCCGAAAGAAAAGGGCTTTACCGCTTCTAACCCCCGAGTATCATGTACCTACCTTTACCAGACGCTTCTTCGAAGACCTCACAGGGAGGCTGCACGCTCCCTCAGTCATAGTTCTCGACAACTACCAGGAAGTCTCCGCCGTTTCTGCGCTCCACGAGGCTCTTTCCCATGGCTTCTCGTCAATTCCTGAGGGAATCTCGGTAATAGTACTGAGCCGTTTGTTCCCGCCGAAGGAGTTCGCCCGTCTGTGCGCTAGCGAGACGATTTTCTTTGTGGAGTGGGAAGATTTGCGGCTCAGGGAAAATGAATCAAAAGAACTGGCGAAGCTTCATGCCGGGAAGAGCCTTTCTGTCAAAGCATTTCAGGACGTCCATGAGCGAACTGCCGGGTGGGCGGCTGGTGTTGTGCTGCTCACGCAAAGAGGGACCGGTATTATGGATGAACAAAGGTCTGCCACGTTCGAAGAGGTTTTCGACTATTTCGCGGGGGAGATCCTGGACAGAACCGATACCAAAACACAGGTGTTTCTCCTTAAGACGGCATTGCTGCCCTCCATGACGCCGCGATCTGCCGAGGCGATGAGCGGTCTTAAAGAAGCGAACCGTATCTTGAATGCCTTCTACCGTCATAATTACTTTACTGACAGGCGGCCCAGACTGAGGTACCAATATCATCCGTTGTTTAGGGAGTTCCTCCTTGCCAAAGCCGCAGAGAGGTTTAGCAGAAAAGAGTTGGCCGGGCTCCAAAGAAAGGCGGCAAAGGTTCTGGAGGAGGAGGGTCATCTCGAAAACGCAGCGGAACTTCTCATTGAGGCGGCTGACTGGCAATCTCTTGTCCGATTGATCCTGAGTCAGGCACCGTCACTTGCCGGACAAGGACGGTTCCGTCTATTAGAAGGCTGGTTGAAAAGCCTGTCGGCGAATCTCGTCGGAAATAAGCCCTGGCTTCTTTACTGGCGGGCCGTATGCCGCCTGCCTTTTGATCAGGAAGGAAGCCGGAAGAATTTCGAACAGGCTTTCAACAAATTTCTTGTTTCAGGGGACCCGGCAGGCGCTTTTCTTTCGTGGTCAGGAATAGTGGATTCCATCGTTTACGGATTCGAAGATTTCAAGCGCCTTGACCCTTGGATATCCAGGTTCAGTACTGTCATGGAAAAGTTCGAGGCTTTCCCCTCGAAAACCATCGAAGCCCGTGTGGCCTCGAGCATGTTCATGGCTCTGGTACACAGAAAGCCGGAATATCCGGAATTTGATGAGTGGGCTGAGCGCGCGCTCGCGCAAAAGGGAGCGGACGGAGCCACCAGGACACAAGCTCTCTTGTCTTTCTTGTTTCATCGGGTGACGGCCGGAGATATCGCGGGCACTCAACGGGCCCTTAATTCTATAGATGAGCTTATGAAGTCTTCCGACTTGCCGCCCCTGGCGCAGTTAAATGCCGGATTAGCACGTGTCTTATATTGTAACCTTGTTGCCAGGTACGATGAATGCCTTGAAACAGTCAAAAAAAGTATTGAGCTTGCACGGAATACCGGTGTTCATGTCATGGACTTCATGATTCTCGGAAACGGAATAATCAGCGCGCTTGGGGAGGGAGATGAAGCGGAGGCGGAAAGGCTGCTTGAAGAGATAAGGACCCCAATTGGCGGTGTGCGGCCATGGGACCTGTCGTTTCATTATTTTCTTACGGCTTGGCTGGCCTTCCTGCAGGGCAGGTTGAACGAAGCCGGCCGATATGTTGATTCTGCAATGGAAATGGTAAAAGAGATTGGAGATCTTTTCGGCGTCGCACTCAGCTCTCTTCTTAAGGCCCATATACTCCATGCCCTGGGAGAGGATCAAAGAGCCGTTGCCTGTGTCGCGAAATCCCGCAGCATAGGACACCGCAGAAAAAGTTCTATGTTCGAATTCATGTGCCTTCTGGCCCGTGCTCATTTCGCCCTGAACCGGGACCGTGACACCGCCATTAGATATCTCCGAGCAGCGATGGCTGTCGGCAGGAAGGAAGGTTACGTAAATACGTGGATTCTCTGGAACAAGCAGACGATGTCGGATCTCTGCGCGGTTGCCCTTGAGGAAGGCGTCGAGGTAGATTATGTCCGCGACCTCATTCGAAGACGAGACTTGACGCCAGAGGCGCTCCCGCTTCATATCGAGAACTGGCCCTGGAAGCTGAAGGTCTATACGCTGGGTCGTTTTTCTGCTGTCTGTGACGAAAAGCCTTTGGCGTATACGAGCGGGAAGGGGGGAAGGCCGCTTGAGATGCTGAAGCTGCTTGTCGCCCTTGGGGGAAGGGATGTGAGCGAAGGACGTGTGGCCGACACCCTCTGGCCGGACGCCGAAGGGGATGCTGCCCGAAGGGCCTTTACGACCACGCTGTATCGGCTGCGCCGGATCGTGGGGGAAGATGCCGTCATTCTGAAGGACGGACGGCTGACACTGAGTCCCCGGCACTGCTGGGCGGATTCCTGGGCCTTTGAGAGGCTGGCATCGGAGACTGAATCTTTGGGGAGGGAGACGACGGAAGGGAGTCTTGGAAAAACGGAGACGGCATTCAAGCTGTATAAAGGATCATTTCTCTTCTGCGAGCCCGATGCAGCATGGGCGGCAGTCGTGAGAGAGAGGCTTCGGAGCAAGTTTGTGCGTATCGCTCTGAAACTGGGGAAGTACTGGGAACGTTCCGATCGGTTTGGCCGGGCCGTAGAATGTTATCAGAAGGGCGTCGAGGTCGACTATCTGGTGGAAGAATTCTATGAGCACATGATGGAATGTTATAGGCGCCTGGGTCGGATAGCCGAAGCTCTCGCTACATATAGGCGGTGTGAGGAAATCTTTGCCAGCCAGCTTGAGATCGAACCTTCCGTTAGAATGAAGGCCATGTTCCGGGAACTCAAGGGAAACAGAAGCACTTTCGATAAAAAATAACCGCTGTTTTGAAGCCTTCCTAAACTCAGTTAATTATGATCTCACCGTTTCTTTCGGCACAATTTCTCTTGTCTGCCTTATAATCCCCTTTTTTTAGATATTTTCCGAGCGGCCTCCAATCTGTAAGTTATTTGTTACCCCCCGTGAGCTAAAGTGAGAAAAATACGTGGGAGGTGTTCCTCGTGGACTACTATATAGTGCGGATTTATGATCGTATGCCTGATGAGGGAAGACTGGTGGGGACAGTGGAGGATGTTGAAGGGAAACAGGGGAGGGCCTTTCAGTCGCCTGAGCATCTTCTTTGCTTCCTTTGGGGCTGTGAGCCTCAGGAGCGTAGGCTGTCTGGCAGGCTGCCCCTTGTCCTTCCGGTAAGAGTAGAGGGTAGAAACACCGCAGGGAAGAAGTTCACGGAGGAGTCTTTCCTGAAAAACATCAGCTACGGGAGTGCTTTTTTCGAATCGAGGAATGAAGCGGACCGTGACGCCCTTGTCAGCCTTCTGATAGACCCTGAGCGTTCGGCTTATAAGGCACAGGCCAGGGTGGCGCGACAAGAACCCTTGACCGGCGCGGGAGGCTATGGCATCGGCGTAAGGTTTTAATAGATGGACAGAAAATACGGTGGGGGGAGGAAGGAGGAGAATGATCAGCTATCGATGAAGAAAAATTGAGTCGCGGGGGCATTACATATTTACATTCGATATGTTCACCAGGAATATCAGAGCTGCGATCTGCCTCCGCGATGAGTTGACATGCAGGTTTCTCTCCGTTAACAGAAGGGGGAGAGGGCGTTTGTTAATGGGCCGACGAAAAATGATGACTCAAGGAGGTAGAAAGCATGATTAGATGGAGAAACCGGCTAATCGTTATATTGAGCATTGTTGTACTCACATTTGTTGTTGGAAAGGGTAACGCTGTTGCCGCACCGGCTGAAAACGATCAGATCAGAAGTGCCGGCGATATCGTTGGTGTATTCACTTACTGCGGCGAGCCGGCGGAAGGGATCAACGTATTTATTCCGGGCAGTTCATTTTTTGCGATCACTGGCCCCTCCGGCGATTACAGACTAAGTTATGTGCCTTCGGGAACCTATAACATAATCTTTGCCAAAAGTAGCAGGAGACTCTACGTAGTGTCAGATGTAAGTGTGATAAAACGTGCAGTAGTTACGGTCACGACACCACCGGATCTCTGTCTGGATCTGGACGGTGACGGCGTAAAGGGTGACCGGGACTGCGACGATTCTAATGCCCGTGTCTATCCTGACTCAGCGGAAATTTGCTTTGACGGCGTCGACAACAACTGCAACGGTCTTGCAGAGGAGGGTTGTCCCGAATGCGTCGATGTTGACGGCGATGGCTATTATGCCCAGCTTGGCTGTGGTACACCGGTCGACTGTGATGACAGCCAATCGGCCATCCATCCCGGTGCGGCCGAACTGTGCGGAGATCAGGCTGACAACAACTGTGACGGTGAGGTGGACGAATCCAGCGCTGTAGATGCTCTGAGCTTTTACCAAGATGCCGACGGAGACGGTTTCGGTGCAGTCGATACGGATGCCGTTCGGGGATGCGAGCCCCCGGCCGGCTACACTTTGACCGGCGGAGACTGTGACGACACTGCGAGTTCTGTATATCCCGGTGCTCCGGAAATCTGTAACGGCGGCGACGACGATTGCGATGGCGTTGTCGATAATGACTGCTCAAACCAGTTATGCACACCTGAGGAAGTTGCCATATTCGACAGTTGCGTTGGCTCATGCGGCTGGAGTGATACGAACTGCCTTGTTCAGTGTGTTGATGCTTATCAAGGCAGTTTGAGCACTTTGTGTACAGATGCGATTGTGGCTCTCGGCAGTTGCAGTTTCGGTTGTCAAGGCGCTGAGTATCCCGATGTTTGTTCTTATCAGCAATGCACTACGGAGTGGCAGGCTGTCTTTGGAAGCAGAGTGCCGACAGAATGCTCAGATGGCGACTCAAGACCTTGCGGTTCCAGCAACGTGGCGCCATGTTCTTTCGGGACCCAGACGTGTAGCAATGGTTACTGGGGGGAGTGTGTGGGAGCCACGGATCCAACACAGGAGACCTGTAACGGGATCGACGATGACTGTAACGGCGCTGTAGACGATAATGCCGTGGATGGAACTACTTACTACTTCGATTCTGACAGGGATGGTTTTGGGGACGCAGTGGCAACGATTCAGGCATGCTCGGCCCCGGATGGCTACACTATTAACGGCGATGACTGTAACGATAATAACGCCCAAGTATTTCCGGGCCAAACCGCTTATTTTACAGTGCCGGCTGATGGTAACTTTGATTACGACTGTAACCGTCAGGAAGAACTGGAGCTTACGGATGTGTGGGAGGCTTCTTTAGACTTGACGTCGTGCACACTCATTAGTGACGGTTGGGACTATCCTGCCACTCCTATACCGGATTGTGGCCAGTCAGGATACTATTTAACCGGAGCAACTTTTGGCGTGGATGTGACCGGCCCGTATTGTGCTCCAGAATCAACTTCTATAAGAACTCAGGCATGCCGATAGGTGTTAGGAGGGCCGGCCTTTAAACTCGCCGGCCCTCTCTTTCTTCATTATACAGTAAGCTTTTATACCAGTCCTCGAGAAACGATCTCATTGCGAGTGACAGGAGGATCCTGCCTCAGGCACATTAATCACGTCTCATCTCATTTTCTTTTCACACGCTCCTTCCCTTCGATCCTTATAATATCCTGTTTTTTCATTATTTTCTGGGTGCTCTGCAAACTGTAAGTTTTTTGTTACCTCCAGTGAGGTACATTTGGAAAAATGCGGGGGAGGTGTTTTTCATGGATTAATATGCTTACCCGATCGGCATAGAAGTTATAAACAGGAATTCCTTAATGACAAACATAGTTGTTTTATTTTTACCGGGAGGTTTGAAATGAAAGCGTCCAGGAGAAACCGATATTCTTTACAACTATCTAAATACGTAAAAGCGGACTTCGGCAGAGAAAGCCGTGGAGAAAGAAGAGCCGGAGGAACTGAACATGTCTTAACAATGAAGCGTTCCGGCCTGCAGCTGCAACTGAAATTCATTGTGATCTCCTTATTGGCGATTTTGAGTCTTCTTTACGTTATACCAGCGGAAGCTCAGGATGCTGAGTTGCCTGAAGGCACCGAGGTCATTTCCTATGATCCTGTGGAGTACCCCAAGGCAGGCGTGAAAGCTGCCGATATGAAGCCCATCGGCGTCGGCAGTGTTGCCCTGGCAGGTGACAATATTGCTCTTCAAGTAGCTCTGCCTAAGTTCGACGGTCCCGTAGACGTGTATTGCGCTATTCAGGCTCCGTCACTGAATCCGGAAACCTTTCTTATTAATTCAGACCTTTCTCTTTCCCCTCTCACTGCCGGTCTCGTAAAGTGGAAAGATAACGTGACTGCCCCCATAGAGGAATCTCTCTACGGCATCATTCCTGTTAATGTTTTTCCTTCCGGGCGATACAATGTCTATCTCCTGCTGACCCCTCATGGAGATCTTAGCAATTATATGCTTTACAGCACTTATTTCGAGGTCCCTCCCATTCAGATGGCCCCCCCTACGGGACAGGAGATCTTCGCCCCGCGCACAACGGCCCGTCCCATCGTGCATACGACTGCAAGTGAAGCAAGCCCAATCGGTCTGGGATCTGTGGTTGCCGGTGAGGATAACATCACCGTAAGAATAGGTCTTACAGAATTTTCTGCCCCTGTGGACATTTATCTCGCGCTGGATTGGCCCGCAATGGATCCAAATAACATTTACCTAGTCGACGAACTGTTGGACCTTTCACCCCTATCGTCAGGACTCGTAAAGTGGAAAGAGAATGTCACAGCACCGATATCGGAAATCGTCTTGTCGGATATCTCTCCGAGAGACCTTCCTCCCGGAATATACAAATTCTACCTGATTGTTACACCGGCCGGCTCGACTGAAGCATACTATATTTGGAGTGCTGAGTTGTCCTCATCGACCCTCGTGGTGGATTCTTTCGGCAACGGTCTCGTGACAAATAATACCGGAGAGATCAACTGCAGTGAAGACATCGACAACTGCTCGGCATCGTATAATCCGGGTACCACCGTCGTCCTGACGGCTACTCCGGATGCGGACTCGGTATTCCATTCGTGGGAGGGATGCGATAGTGTCAGCGGCAACGTATGCACTGTCATCGTTAATACAAATAAGACTGTATACCCATCATTTACTCTTAAAGAGGCGAAACTCAGCCCTTCGGTGAAAGTGCTCGATGCAAATGCGGTGAACCTTATCGTCAAACAGACAGGTGGGGTTACGTATTATTTCGATCCTCAGATCTTGACGCTGGTTTCCCTTCAGGCCCAAGACATTATCGTCAGCACGATTGGTGATGGTTTCATGCGACGCGTCATCAGCGTAACACCCGAGGAAGGACTGATCAAAGTCGAAACCGAAGATGCCAGTGTTCTGGATGCCGTGGAGGAAGGAGACTTTATCGCTTCACCTGAGGACTTCTCTGTCGATCTGGAGGCTACACAACTCGAGAGCGGCGTCACGGTTGCAAAAGTTGGAAAGACTGCTGACCACCGCAAGGCAATGATGGACATTAAGCTCGATAAGGTCATCTTTGAAGAGAAAGCGGGTCCTGGCAGAGTCAGGATCGTGGGCACCATGAAACTCCTCTTCAAACCTGACCTCAAGCTAAGCATAGGCTGGAAACATATTGTAGTCCCTTACGTTAAGCAATTCAGGTCGGTTCTCAAAATAGACAACACGGATGATTTAAAAGTGATCGCGGATGTAGGTTGGCATGACCAGAAAAAGGTACCCTTGGGCACCATCCGTTTCTCACCCATTCCCTTAGGATATATCGTTCTTGTTCCTGAAGTTGTTCTCTATGTGGGCGTGGAAGCAAACATTGGTGCCAGTGGTACGATAAGCACAGGGGTAAAAATAGACGCATTGATGAAGGTCGGTGTAATCTACAAGAAAAAGAAGGGATGGGATGGGATCGGCGAGTTCTCACCGGCTTTTTCCTTCATTCCACCAAACCTGTCTGCTGAGGTCCATGCCAGAGCGACCGCTTTTGTTGAACCTGAGTTTAGCCTGTTGCTCTATGGTATCGTGGGACCGTATGTAAATACGAGAGGTTACCTAACGATGAACGCTTCGGCTCCTCCGTTGTCCTGGGCACTCGCTGCGGGACTCAGAGGCTGCGTCGGCGTCACCCAAGCTTCAATTTTAAAGAAGTGGCTGCCGAAATTTGTGATCAATGGAATTTCAAAAGAGTATTGCGTGCTCAAGTATGAGAAAACTCTGGCACAATACACGTCACCTGGTGTTCTCGATGTGACGCCTGCCGGAGAATTCGCATCTACGGGGACGGAGGGCGGACCCTTCACCTCCAAGAAGGTGTACACGCTGAAGAATACCGGCTATTCGCCGCTTAGTTGGTCGGTGTCCGCCTCGGAGAACTGGGTTGATGTGCGGAAAAATGTCAATGTGGGGACGATCTCGACTGCTCAGATGAAATCAACTTCGGCAGTTGTTAAGCGACTGGCGTCGATCATCAGTGGCTCTGGCAATTCCGGTGAACTTTCTCCAGGGGACAGCGTCAGCGTTGTTGTTTCGCTGACAACGGCCGCAAACAGTCTTTCTCCCGGCACCCACACGGCCTCGGTGGACTTCGTAAATGTGACGAGCAACAACGGGAATACTTCTCGTACAGTGAGACTTACAATACAAGCTTCTGATGAACCGCCTTCGGTGCCGATGAATCTGACAGCCACCGTAGCATCCTCGTCCAGTATCGCTCTCACCTGGACTGCTTCCACTGACGAGACAGCCGTGGCGGGTTACAAGATAGAGCGGTGTACGGGAGGTGGATGCTCAAACTTCACCCAGATAGGGACATCCACTGCGGCGACGAACTATGCCGACACAGGGTTGAGTGAGAACACAACATGCCGCTATCGTGTAAGGGCCTATGACAATACCGGCAATGACAGCGGATACTCCAACACGGTATCGGCAACGACTCCTGGCATCCCTCCGACGGTGCCCGGGAATCTGACTGCGACACCGCTAAGCCCAAGCGAAATTAGTCTTAACTGGGGTGCATCGACGGACGAGGGAG
>JARRRD010000014.1:0-6787 GCA_037381085.1 Candidatus Sulfobium sp. | reverse complement strand
ACGCAGATAGGGACATCGACGGCGACGAACTATACCGACACCGGGTTGAACGGAGACACAACTTACAGCTATCAAGTAAGGGCCTATGACAATGCCGGGAACAACAGCGGATACTCCAAAACGGACTCGGCGATGACTCCCGTACCGACTGACGTTATACGCCCGACGGTGCCCGGGAATCTGACTGCGACACCGCTAAGCCCAAGCGAGATTAGTCTCAACTGGGGTGCATCGACGGACGAGGGAGGTTCCGGTTTGGCGGGCTACAAGATAGAGCGGTGCATGGGAAGCGGATGCACAAACTTCACCCAGATAGCCATATCGACGGCGACGAACTATGCCGACACAGGGTTGAGTGAGAACACAACATACCGCTATCGCGTAAGGGCCTATGACAATGACAGCAATAACAGCGGATACTCCAACACGGCATCGGCAACTACTCCTGGTATCCCTCCGACGGTGCCCGGGAATCTGACTGCGACGCCGTCAAGCCCAAGCAAGATCGGTCTCAGCTGGAGCGCATCGACTGACAGCGGGGGGTCCAATTTGGCGGGCTACAAGATAGAACGGTGCATGGGAAGCGGGTGCTCAACGCAGATAGGGACATCGACGGCGACGAACTATACCGACACCGGGTTGAACGGAGACACAACTTACAGCTATCAAGTAAGGGCCTATGACAATGCCGGGAACAACAGCGGATACTCCAACACGGATTCCGCAACCACCCCACCTGAGATAACTCCTCCGACAATACCGGGGAATCTCACCGGGTATACGGCTTCTGGTGAGGTGCACCTCAGCTGGGGTGCATCGACGGACGAGGGAGGTTCCGGTTTGGCTGGCTATAAGATAGAGAGGTGCATGGGAAGCGGATGCACGGACTTCGCCGAGATAGGGACATCAACGGCGACGAACTATACCGACTCGGGACTGATTCAGGAAAGGGAATATAATTATCGTGTGAGGGCCTATGACAATGCCGGAAACAGCAGCGGGTACTCCAACACACTTTCGTTATATTTACCTGACTCGATACCGCCGACGGCACCCTCGAATCTTTATGCGATCTGGACAACCGCAGACCAAGTCGACCTAAGCTGGACTGCATCGACTGACAGCGGAGGGTCAGGTTTGGGGGGTTACTGGATAGAGCGGTGTGAAGGGAGCGGATGTACCGACTTCACCCAGATATGGGGAACGCAGAACCTTAACACGACCTATACCGACACCGGGTTGAGTGCGACGACGTACAATTATCGTGTAGCCGCCTTTGACAACGCGGGAAATGTGAGCGGGTACTCTAACACGGCATCGGTCACGCTGATAGCACAGTGAAGTTCTTAATATTCACTATGATGCTCTGCGAGGATGTCTTGTTTCGGGCGTCCTAGAGGAGGTACGAGGGCAGGTCTACACATTGCCAAGCAGATTCCCTCTGCCAGCTGCCAACGGAAGCGGCACAACCTGTTACGGAGGTGATACTTTTGTGATGGGCTCGACCAGAATATTATGTTGTATGCGCAGTGGATAACCGCAAGTGGATTACCGGTGCGCACTGCCGAGACTCTCGCAGGCTATCCCGACATCCAGTCGGTCTACGGTGTTGTTCGGACTGGACAGACTATATAGGCGCAGGACGGGTTAGGCAGCCAGATCCCTCTCCTTTTCGATGATCACAATATTGTTTCTTTCAAACTCATCGGCGGATATAATGCCACCTTCACAACCGATACTGGCGCCACACTTGTGATCGGCAGCATGAAGATCGGAAGGGGTAGCGTTGAAACAAGCAATATCATAACCCAATAATTCAGAGCGATGATGGGGAGCAGGGACTGAGGTTAAATCTTGACTATGAGCATTTGGCTGATTGATCCCACTTGCACTCTTCAGTCTGGAAAAAAGTTTACTGCAGTATTTCTGGATGGAGTCCTCGGACATCCATTGACCGCCGCGATGCGGGTTTCTTTTGGGATAAGTTATCTCGCCTGAAGAGCGGTTTTGCGCAGTTGTCGGTGGAGGCGACATCGCAGGTGGCCTGAAAATCGTGCTGGAGCCTTCGCGTAGTTCAGGGCAAATCTGATGTCGCCTGACCAAGGCCTTGTCTCCCATCAAATTCCAAAAGTAACAGGCACCGTTCTCCGGATCGGCAGTCGCTGAGCACTGCACGAAGCCGACCTTCGAACGCCGACGATGACGTGGGTGTTTGGGGAGAAAGTCTTTTTCAGTTTCGCCACGGCAAAACTGCGGGTAATCAGTCAAACCTGATTCTCATTGGCGTTGTTCAGAGAAACCCTTGAGACATTTATCGAGAAGGGGGCTGATCCTCGAAAGAATGGATTAAGCAGTCTAAACGGTTTAACCGAGAATCAACGGCTTTACGATAAAAGGGACGATTCACGACCGTGATTCGTGGCCGGTTGACGTGTCTTCAACGGTACGAAATGGTCGACCGGCTGATCGTTGGTGCCCGATGGCAGCTGATGCCGACCGCCGGATGTCCGGAGCTTGCGTTTCCCGGCGTATATGCTAAGGTGGTAGTAAAGGTAAAAAGATGGAGATCCTGCTCGCAACTGACGGTTCCGAATATTCGGAGCGTGCGGCACGCTTCCTTGCCTGTCTGCGTCTTTCGCCGGAGGATGCGATAACCGTCCTTCACGTGGTGAATTGGGTCCCCTTCAATTATGACGCCGAATCATATTACGAGAGTCTGAAGGGGATCAAGAGGGATATTGCGCCGAGGATCCTCGATTCCGCCCTTAAACTGCTTGGGCCGGTGAAGGCCAGGACAAGTACGGCGATAAAGGACGGCGCGCCGGAAAGGTACATCGTCGACGTGGCGCGCGACTCGGGTGCGGATATGATCGTCATGGGGGCCAGGGGGCTCAGGGGCATCAAGTCATTTATCGTGGGCAGCGTCACAAAGGCGGTCGCACTCAATGCCGCCATGCCGGTTCTTGTCGTTAAGCAACCCCTTTGCCAGTCTGACAGGCTGCGAATACTTTTTGCTGCCGACGGTTCCGATTACTCTAATGCCGCTGCGCGTTTCCTGTCTCTGGTCCCGTTTCCGGAAGATACGGAGATGACCGTCCTGAATGCGGTGTGGTCGGACTTCTCCGACATACCCGAAAGGTATGTCATGGAAGTCGACGACAGGATGAAGGAGATTGTGGCGAGAAGGAGGAGCGGTGAAATTGATGCTTCCGAGAAGATACTTGGGGAAGCCGCGAGATTGCTGGAGGGCAGGTTCGGGAACCTGAAAACACTGTCTAAGGTCGGCGACCCGTCTCTGGAAATCCTGAAGGCGGCGGAATCGCTGAGGGCGGACATCATAGCCGTCGGCTGCAGGGGAATGAGAGGGGCAAAGGGCATGATGGGCAGTGTATCGAGAAATGTGCTCAACCATGCGCCATGCTCTGTTTTCATAGGGAAGACCTGCAAGCAATAGTCCTCTGCGTCGGTCCACTGAATTCACTGTCCCTGCGAAGTCTGCTTCTCTCCGATCAAGTGATCATTGCCGAAACGGCCGAACCTGAATGCCAGTGAGGGAAGGACGAGAAGGTTCAGTAATGTCGATGTCACCAGTCCGCCGAGGATGATCTGGGCCATGGGGCCCTCTATCTCCCGTCCGGGGGCACCGCTCCCAAGGGCGAGAGGAAGCAGTCCGAGCGCCGTCACCGAGGCTGTCATGAGTATCGGGGCCAGGCGCTCCGATGCGCCCCGCACCGCCGTCTCCAGTCCCCATTCCATTCCTTCCACCTGGACAAGGTGCTCATAATGGGAGATGAGCATGACGGAATTCCGGAGCGTTATCCCAAAGAGGGTCACGAAGCCCACGATCGAGCCTATGGAGAGGATGCCTCCGGCGGCGAGCGCGACGAAAACGCCCCCGGCAAGTGCGAAGGGCAGGTTAAGGAGTATCAGCAAAAGGTTCCTGTAGCTTACGGTCACGATGGAAAGGAGTATGACTATTCCCAGGGCCGCGATGACCGAATGCACCAGCAGGTCTCTTTTTGTGCGGGACTGCTCCTTTGCGGCTCCCGCAATATCGAAATAGGTGCCGGCCGGCAGGTGAAGCCTGGAAGACAGCTCCTTTTGAAGCTCCGCCACGAAGGAGCCGAGACTTCTGCCCTGGACCCTGCATGTGATCGTCTGGACGCGTCTTGCGCCCTCGTGCAATATGATGAACCTTGCCGGCATCTCGCGCAGGCGGGCCAGTTGTGAAAGGCTGACGTATGTGCCCTCCGGGTTCCTGAGAGGCAGGTTTGCCACGTCCGTTATGCTCTTTCTGTCTTTCGGATCGACTATGACCGACACGTTAAAGACCCTGTTGCCTTGAAACACCTGTCCCACCTTCTTTCCCGCGAAGGCCGTGTGAATGTCGTCGAGCACCGCTGCGGGCTCAAACCCCCAGCGCGCAAGGCTGTGCCTGTTGAGCGCCGCCAGAAGTTCGGGGGCCGAGGGCGGGGCCTGGAGTCTCACGCCGGCTGCGCCGCGGATGCCGCTTACTATGGCCTCACCCGCGGCGGCCTCCCGGTCGAGCACTGAGAGGTCGTTGCCGTAAATGTTTACGGCGACAGGCGCCCTGAAGCCCGAGATGGTTTCGTTTATCCTCTCTGTAAGGAATGTATCTATTTCGGAGGTCATGCCGGGGAATCCGCCGACGATGCCGCTTATCTGTTTTCTTGCCCGGTCGAACCCCGATTTGCCGAGGGGCTTCAGCGTCAGGTCGAATTCGCTTTCGTTCGTCCCCCTGGCCTCGTCGCCTTCCACTGTCCTGCCTGCCATCTGGGCGACCGATCTCACATAGGGCAGCGCGGTCAGTTTGTCCTCCAGAAGGGCCCCGGTGCGCAAGGTCTCCTTAAGCGAGGTGCCGGGGGCCGTGGATGCGTGTATTATGAAATTTCCCTCGACCAGTTCGGGCATAAACCGGCTCTCAAGAAACGGGAAGATGACAAGCGTGGCCGCGATGAGCACGCCGGCCGCCGTCATGACCGATTTCGGCCTTCTTTCTACGGCGCGTATCATCTTTACGTAGTGCCCCTTCATCCAGCGGGCCACGGGCGGCTCTTCCGCCGGGAGCTCCCCTTTGCCCAGCATCAGGAGCGACAGCGCCGGCGTCACCGTGAGAGCAACCAGCAGGGAGGAGAGAATGGCAAAGATATAAGAAAGGCCCAGCGGCGCAAAGAACCTGCCCGATATCCCTGTCATGGTGAGCACCGGGATAAAGACCAGCACCACGGCAAAAGTGGCATACACCACGGCGCTCCTTACTTCCACGCTGGCCTTATACACCACCTGCAGCGCCGGAAGAGGCTCTTTCGCCAGACCGTTTTCCCTCAGCCGCCTCAATATGTTTTCCACGTCTATGACGGCGTCGTCGACGACCTCCCCTATTGCGATTGCAAGCCCCCCGATGGTCATGGTGTTTAAACTCAGGCCGAGGTGCTCCAGCACCGTCACCGACCCCAGCAGCGAAAGCGGAATGGCCGCGCAGGAAATGGCCGCAGTCCTCAGGTTAAAGAGGTAAAGGAAAAGGACGATTATGACAAGAAGCGCGCCGATGATGAGGGCGGAGTTTACATTGTGGAGCGCGGATTCTATGAAGTCCGCGGCCCGGAAGAGACCGGGATATAAAGTTATGCCCTGTTTCTCAAGAGTCGGGCGGAGCTCTGAAATAGCCTTGTCAAGGCCGCGCGTCACGTCAAGTGTGTTTACGCCGTACTGGGCCCAGACCACCAGGAGGGTGCCGGGCCTGCCGTTAATCGTTGCCCCGCCGATCCGGGGTGCCGGGGCCCCCGCCACACGGGCGACATCCCCTAAGACCACGTTGGCACCGTTTCGATGCTTCAGGACGGTCCCCGCAAGCTCCTCAGCCGTAAGTGACTGTCCCGTGCTCCTGACGGTTATTCTCTGGTTGGCCCCTTCAATGAAGCCCGCCCCTTCAACGCCGGTCGCCTTTTTCGCGACTGATATCACGTCTTGGAGGGAAAGGCCGTATTTTATCAGCCTCTTGGGGATGACCTGTATCTGCAGTTCTCTTTCACCGCCTCCGTACATGTTCACCTGGGAGACGCCCGGCACTGCCAGGAGACGCGGCCTGACCGTCCAGTCGGCGACGGTCCTTAGCTGCATCTGAGAGAGTCTCGATGAAGTCAGCCCGATTTCGATGACGTTTCCGGTGGAGGACGTAAGCGGCTTCATTTCCGGCGTCACTCCCTTCGGAAGCGCGCCTGTGAGGGTGGAGAGCCGCTCGGCTATCTTCTGCCTGGCGAGGTAGACGTCGGTGCCGCTTTTGAACCTGACCGTGACAACCGACAGCCCCTGCATCGACCTTGACAGGACGGAGGCCACTCCGCCCAACCCGCTTACAGCGGTCTCGACCGGGCGGGTAATGAGCTCCTCCGTCTGCTCCGGCGAAAACCCGGGCGCCTCGGAATTTATTGTGACCTCGGGAGGTGCAAACTCCGGAAAGACGTCATATCTGGCCCCGGTGAGAGAATAGATGCTGTAACCGAGAAACAACAGGGCGAGCGCTATGATCACGCCCCGGCGGCGCAGGGCAAAGCGGACGATCGTCCCCAGTATGCCGTGGTGCTCCGTCCCGGCACTCAATCCTCGTCCTCTTCTTCGCCTCCGCGGGCGGCCTTAGGATTGCTCTCTTCCGATATACGGGCCTGTGCCCCTTTAATCACAAGCTCGTCTCCCGGAGAAAAGACCCCTGAGACGAAATAGCCTCCGCTTACCGGGTTTGATGTCTGCACTTCCACCCTTGAAAAAC
>JARRRD010000013.1:0-36550 GCA_037381085.1 Candidatus Sulfobium sp. | reverse complement strand
AACACTAAGATTTCTTATTTCTTTTTTGCACATACATAACCGTCTCCGCCTGGGCGACTAATTCGTCAATTGAGTATGGGGATCGCGGATCATAATAAGAAGTGCCAAAGCTTATTGACAGCGTGTATTTACAATCCTCCCTTGCATTGTGGGCTTCTATGTTCTGACGTAACCGTGTAGTGATCAGTTCCAGGCCATTTGTCGTACTTCCTACTGGAATAACAACAAATTCATCTCCTCCGAAGCGGGCAATGATGTCAGACTCCCTGAAAGTCTCTCTGAAAATAGTGGCTGTTTCGATCAGAACTTTGTCGCCTGCAGGATGTCCGAACATATCATTGATTCTCTTGAGATTGTCGAGGTCGGCATAAAGCAGGAAAGCCCCTTTTTTCTGCCGTTTGCATAATTTTAATACCTGGTCACAAAAAGCAAAGAATCCACGCCTGTTGTACAGGCCCGTCAGTTCATCTGTAAATGACAACTTGCGCAGTTTTTCCTCCATATTCCTGCGTTCAGTGATATCTTTCGAAATTATGGTTACAGCTACTATTTGCCCTGAGTCTCGTTTTACAGGACTCAATGTTTGAGCAAAATATCTGTTGTCCCTGTTGCTTTTGTATTCCCGAGCTATGGATTGACCAATTTCAAATACTTTATCGACATCTTTAGTAAAAGAACGCGTTTCGCCATCGCTGTGAATCTCGCTGTATGTACGGCCAATATATTCATCTCCCAGAAAGCCCATCCTTGCCATATGTTTCTTATTCATATGGAGATACCTGTAATTCCTGTCCACCACATAAATAGAGTCATCCGTAGATTCAACCAAAGAGCGATATTTTTCCTCGCTTTCCTGCAGTGCCTGTACTGCACGCATGCGTTCTGTAATGTCGCGGGTTATGCCGAGTAAAAAGACTACTTCTCCCTTGTCATCGCGAAGCGGGACCGCATGTGTTTCCAGCCAAAGCTGTCTCCCCTTTAGGCCGACCATTTTGAACTCGAGAATCCCTGGCTTGCCGCCGAAGACGTCATCGACGAGCTTCATGAATGCATTGCGGTATTCAGGGGCGACAAGCAAATGAAGGGGTCGCCCTTTTACAAGATCCAAGGAATCCGCCTGGATCATCGCCAGCCCGGCGGGATTCATTGTAATTAGAGATCCGTCACGGGACACGAGTTTCACGCATTCAGGTTCCGCATCGATGATGGTGCGGAGAAGTTTTTCGTTTTCCCGGAGAGCTGCTTCCGCCTGCTTGCGCTCAGTAATATCCTGAAGAACACCCCTCATTAAAACAGGATTATCCGCTTCGTCATAGATGACTTCTCCCCGGGCAAACATTATCCAAAACGTCCCATCCGGCCGTACAATGCGGGCATCGATGTCGTAAGGTTTCTTTTCAGCCACAGATTTCTTTACAGCTCGGTCCAGCATTTCTCTGTCCTCGGGATGCACAAATTTCAAAAACGCCTCATATCTTGCGCCGAATTCCTCGGGACTTATACCGAACAACCGGTATACCTCTTCTGACCATGTTACTTCGTTAGTCGTGATATTCCACTCCCAACTGCCCAACCTGGCCACTCTTTGAGCCTCTGAAAGCTGTCTTTCGCTCTCCTTGAGTGCATACTCTGTCTGCTTACGCCAACTTATGTCACGTGCAACGGCTACTATATAGTTTTTCTTAGGTAAAGATACAAATTTTATGTTCATTTCAACAGGGAATGTCGTGCCATCTTTTCGCTTATGTTTCCCTCCAAAAAAAGCATATCCTTTTCGACGAATCTCGCCGACATGCTGCTTCCACGCCGGCAATTCGGGCAGATGCTCTTCTATGTCAAGAACGCCCATATTCAGGAGTTCCTCTCGTGTGTATCCAAGACTATTGCATGCCTTATCGTTCACATACAAAAAATGTCCCGTATCAGGATCTGCGAGAAAAATAGCATCGTTTGAATGATTAACGAGGATATTAAGGAGCGCCAGATTATTCTCAACCTTCTTGAGTTCGGGGCGATTTAAAGCAATTTCTTCAGGCAATTGAACAAGCTCACTTAAGGGTTGATCTTCTATGCTATTATCTTCTTCCATTTTCTAACTATCTGCCCTGTAGATTAACAATTGTACCATGCAAATTATAACAATAATCGATAATGTTTGTTGGCAGGAGGAAGGACCTGATGGCGGCCGATGTCGTCACGCCAATCCTTGTGTTATACCCTGTACTATTCCGTCAGGAGGGTGTTACGCTTAAACTCGATTGTTTTTTGGCTTCTTCCTGGAACTAAGCGTGTAGTGTTCTTACCACAGTACTAAGGTTTCTTCCGAAAACAGACTTGCTGCTGCTTGATGTTACCAAATCCCCTTGGTGGAGCAACAACATCAAAGAACAAAATCAAAACAGACTGACTGGACCTAAAACTGTTTTGCTCAACGAATCATCTCACAAGCGCGATTTCACTCATGGACAATCTCCTGATCCGGTGCTACGATTGAGTTATCAACCGGGGAGATTATCTCCGTAACTCGGGTGAAGGAGGGAGGGATCCTCACTACATCTGTCATGAGAAATTCGTAATGGCAGGAGAAAGGTGGTCTACAGGCCCTTTTCGGATTGCCTCAGGAGTTTAACTTTGTCATCGCGGAACGCATACGCCAACCCTTAACAGTTCCAAGGAGGTACGTGTCATGAAGACGAAGAGCTATTTTCATTATGGGCTCATGTTTCTGACAGCCCTCGGCATCATGGCCGTTGGAACGGTCGATGCCAGCACACTGGTTCCTCAGACAGAGCTGCCGGGTGACTGCATCCCGAAGTTCGTGGTGTCGATGCCGGTATTCGGACCGGCCGGCCCCATTCCAAGGGTGAATGCCCTTCTACATCATAAGCTCACGGTAACGATGGAGGAAATCGGGCAACAGGTGCTGCCCACAAACACATCGCTGTACCCTTCAACGTACATCGATCCATGGACTGAGACCACACAAAACTGTCCCTCAGTGGATCCACAAGAAACCCGTGTGTGGGCTTACGGGATTACGGACACGAAAACCGGAGCCGTCCTTGCCCCGGCAAATTGGCCAGGGGTAACGATAGAGACTAAAAGACACGTCCCTACCACCATCACGTACGTCAACCAGCTGCCGTCTTTCCTGGAGGGCGGGTTAGTGCAGGGGCTGATATCGATCGACAAGACAATCCACTGGGCGGACCCGCTCCATGTGGGAGAGATGAACCCCTGTATGGACAACCCGCTGCAGGAGGGCTGCTCGCAACCATATGGCTTCTTCGAAGGGGAGACTCAACCGGCAGTCCCCCATTTGCATGGCGCCGAGGACTCATCAACAGTGGATGGTGGCCCTGACGCGTGGTTCACGCCGGACGGGATGCACGGGACAGGTTACTCCACCCTCTACGACGCCGGGCCGGGCACGGCCGTATACAGGTACCTGAATGACCAGGAGCCAGGCACCCTGTGGTTCCACGACCATGCCCTCGGCGCGACCCGTACTAACGTTTACAGCGGACTTGAAGCCTTCTATTTCATACGCGATAAAGAAAGTGAACCGAAGGGGCTGCCGGATGGCCCCTATGACATCGAGATGGCGATACAGACTCGCCAGTTCGACACCAACGGCCAGCTTTTCTTCCCGGACGGCAGCAGTGCACTGTGCGGAACCGGCCAGCCAGGTGATCCCTGCCTCAATGGTCCTCCGGGCAACCCCGACATTCATCCCTTCTGGATCCCGGAGTTCATCGGTGATGTAATGACAGTAAACGGGGCGCCCTGGCCGGTCCTCAATGTAGAGCCGCGACGTTACCGCTTGCGCCTCCTCGACGGTGCCAACGCCCGCTTCTATAACATGACCTTCGATGATGCACCGGTCTATGCTGTCGGAGCGGATGACAACTACCTCGACAAACCGAAGAAAATCAAGCATGTGTTCCTCGCTCCCGGTGAGCGGATCGAGGTGATCGTCGATTTCTCAAAACTGGCCGGACAGACCATCGACGTGATGAACGATGCCCCGGTTCCTTATCCCGACGGCCTTATTCCGGGTGTGGATCAACCCGGGATGGCAAAGGTCATGCGCTTCCGGGTAGGCACCACGCTATCGTCCCCGGATAACAGCTGCAACCCCGCCAGGCATCAGTGCAGGCGTCGGCAACCAATGGTCCGGCTGACCGACGGCAAAGGTCACCTGGCACCCGGCGTGAAAATCGACAGAGTCAGGCAACTCATCCTGAAGGAGTTTGCCAATCCCACAGACGACAACCCGGTGGTTGTCCTCGTGAACAATACTTACTGGGACGGCAGGAGGTCTCCAAGCATAAATGCTGATTTCCCGGCTGAAGGCATCAGCGAGCTGCCACGTGAGGGATCGACAGAGCTCTGGGAGATCATTAACCTGACCGGCGACGCCCATCCGATGCATACTCATCTGACCCAGTTCCAAATTCTCAACAGGGAGTCTTATGATATCGACGGCACAATGGGATCGAGTATCCCGGGAGGATACTTCGGTGCCTGGTCAGCTGCCTTCGGGTACCCGGACAACCTCAAATGCGCCGTATACTCCGGCGACCCCGATAACCCATGTCCTGGCTACGGACCACCGCTCGACTACCTCACCCCAAACGCCGACGGTGCCATTGGCGGAAACCCTGCGATCGGCCCTTATCTTCTCGGCGATGCCGAGCCGCCTGCTCCATGGGAATCGGGATGGAAGGACACCGCCAAGGCAATGCCCGGCCAGGTGTTGAGACTTGTGATTCGCTGGACACCTTCGAGCGTCAAGGTGAGACCGAACAAGTCCTATGCAGGCCGGAACTTCTATAGCTTCGATCCGACAAAAGGACCGGGTTATGTGTGGCACTGCCACATCATCGACCATGAGGACAACGAGATGATGAGACCGTACAAGGTTACGAAGTAGGTATTCCATTATCTGTTTCCATGTTGGCAAAGGGCCGCTTCGTGCGGCCCTCCAAGGTACAGCCACAACAGAGTAGTCGACCGGCGGAAAGCTCAAACCAACGCGGTGATAAAGGATGTTTGTTACGACTGGACTTTGTTGTCATTTCGGTCAACTGTTTTTGCGGACTCGTCGGTGCAGCCCGGATCGCAAGGCGGCCTTATACGCACATCAGTGGCTGTGCATACTGCGGGACAAAACTATCTTGCCCGTGTAACAGAGTTGTTGTCCGTTGAGTTTCGAAGGCAACAAACACCACTGACTGGTTCGCCGGATGCTGAGACTGACAGATAGCAGGCTTTCGCTCTCCGATGATGCGACGTGCGTTATGGGACGAAGTCTTCGTCGGTTGCGGATCAGGGATACTTTCTCGGACCGAACAGTCCGGGCATCGGACCGGCGGTTGCCGGCCCAGACTTTGGTCGAGGCGGCCCCAGTTTCGGACGCACTTCGGTTGACATATCTTCCCCGGTGTTATTACCATATCGTCAGAGAGTAATGCCGGGGGGACAGGAAGGCATGCAAACGACAGGGATCTCGAATTCATGACTGATCTGATTTCAAAGCGTCTCTATTTCCTTGACAGATTTCCTGCGCAAGGCAACCGGAAATGAAATCACCCTCGCCCCCGGATAAAGATAACCTCCCAAAAGAAAGCCCACCGCGCATTGAGGAGATCTATCATACCTTCCGGCCGAAGATACTCGGGTACCTGCGCCGCCTCGTCGGCGATCACGATGTTGAAGACGTAACGCAGGAGGTCTTCCTCAGGGTGAACGCCGCGATCCGAAACTTCCGGGGCGACTCGAGCCTGGCAACATGGATTTACAGGATCGCCACCAACGCGGCCATGGACCATCTGAGAAGATCGGGACCGGCGAAGACGGTGCAGACAGCGAACTGTCTTCCCGACGACGATCTCTCGCCAGGACACCGGGACGCCACCCGGCAGGATGTCATTCTCTCCCCCGATTCACAGCTGATCCGCAAAGAAATGAACGAATGCATCCGGGGCATCGTGGACGGTCTGCCGGAAAATTACCGGACCGTACTCATCCTGAGCGATCTGGAAGGGTTGACGAACGACGAAATAGCCACGGTCATGGATGTATCCCTGCAGACGGTCAAGATCAGGCTGCACCGCGCCAGGGCACGCCTAAGGAAAGAACTTGGTGCCAATTGCACCTTCTACCGTGATGAGCGCAATGAGTTCGCCTGCGACCGGAAGCCCTCCCCTCTTAATTTCCCCAGAAATTAGGTGTATCCTTTTTCTCCTCCGGTCCGTCTACAGGACAGAAAGGAGGAAAACGAAGGAGAAGAAATAACACATGCCACAGGAACAACCACCATTAAGAACGGGAAGGAGAGTGAACAATTCCATGAACACGAAAATCGAGGAAATGATAGCGTTGGGTGCAGCCTATGCCGTGAACTGTCAGCCCTGCATGGAGTTTCATAAGCAAAAGGCGACTGAGGCAGGGTTGACCGGAGAAGAAATGCGTGCAGCAATTCAGGTAGCAGAGGCCGTAAAGACAGGGGCCTCAAAGAAATCGAAGCTGCTCGCCGGCAATCTGTTCGGAGAGGTCAAAGACGAGGGATGCTGCCCTGTCGGGGGCGAATGTTGTCCGCAATAGCCCCGGCCAATTGAAAAGATGACTTCCGCATACTGAACAAGAGATGTCCCGCTCACGGTCGCGGAGAAGCAGGGAAGAGACGAACTTATTTCTTCTCTGCGCTCTCTGCGACTTTGCGTGAAGAGAGTCCTTTTTCTGTCTCGGCTTCGCCGGCCGAAGGCCTCACTCCTGTGGTCCCTCCAGGGCTGCCGTCTCGTCGGCCGTACCTTCCGTCCCCCTCTTTGCGTGTTCGGCAGCGAGGAACATATACATCGCCGGCACCACGAACAGTGTAAAGAGCGTGCCGATGGAGATACCGGTCATGATCACCAGGCCCATGTTGAAGCGGCCGGCCGCGCCTGCGCCCGTCGCCATCACAAGAGGCAGAACTCCCAGGACCATTGCAGCCGTCGTCATCAATATGGGCCGCAGCCTGATGGAGGCGGCCATTTCCACCGCCTCCCGCTTGCTCTTCCCCTCGCGCTGCAGGTCGTTGGCAAACTGCACTATCAGTATCCCGTGTTTGCTGATAAGGCCGATCAGGGTAACGAGTCCAACCTCAGTGTATATGTTCAGGCTGGCGCCTCCCACGCCGAGGCTTATAAATATCATGGCCCCGCAGATCGACATGGGCACGCTGATGAGCACTGTAAAAGGATCACGGAAGCTCTCGAACAGGGCAGCCAGGGCGAGGAAAATGATGATGAGCGCGAAGAAAAAAGTAACGATCAGCGCGCTCGACTCCTTCACGTACTGCCGCGACTGACCTGAGTAATCTATGTTGTAACCCTGGGGGAGAACATCCCTTGCCAGGTTTTGAAGGGTGGTCAATGCCTGGCCGAGGGAGACACCCGGCACCGTGACGGCGGATATGGTAGCGGAATTGAGCTGCTGGAAGTGGTTGAGAGACTCCGGCACGACAGAGGTCTTCAGACGGGCGATGGTCGAAACCGGGATCGATGCTCCGGACGAGGTCTTTACGTAGTAGTCCTTCAACTGATCGGCATTGAGCCTTTCCCTCTGCATCACCTGCGGGATCACCTTGTAGGAGCGGCCGGCGAAGCTGAAGTAGTTCACATATCCGCCGCCAAGCATCGATCCCACCGCACCCCCGATATCGCTCATGGTGAGGCCCATCTGCGCCGCCTTGTCGCGGTCGAATTCGATAGTTGTCTGAGGCTTGTCGATCTTGAGGTCGGTGTCGATATAAGCGAACATGCCGGTCGCGCGGGCCTTGTCCAAGAGGGACTGCGACACCGCGTTCAGCCGGTCGAATGAATCCGTTGTACCTATTACGAACTGCACGGGTAAACCCCTGCCGGCGCCCGGCAGCGGAGGTCGCAGGAACGCCACGCAGCGCACCCCCGCGATCTTGCCGAGCTGCCTCTGCACGATGGGCTGCAGTTGCATCGAAGTGCGCTTGCGTTCATCCCACGGCTTCAGCACCATGCCGGCGATGCCCGCGTTGAGCCCGCCCAGACCGTCAAGCTGAAACACGTGGTCTGTCTCCGGATAACTGCTTACGATCTTGTACACCTGCCTGGAATTAAGCTGGGTCTGCTGCAGCGTGGCGTCGGGCGCGCCGGTGAGGAGTGTGATAATGATCCCCTGGTCCTCGTCCGGGGCGAGCTCGCTCTTGGAATGCGTATAGAGGGAATAGATGCTGACAAGGATGATCAGGGCGAACAGACCCGTCACGGGCAGATAATTGAGGGCCCCGTGAAGCACCTTCCCGTAACCGCGGCGCAGCCGGCCGAACTGGCGGTCGACGAAATTTCCGAAACGGCTTCCGCCTCCCTCGCCGTAGGGTTTGAGAAAGCGGGAAGACATCATGGGAGACAGAGTAAGCGCTATGACCGCTGACACGGCTACGGCCCCGGCAAGTGTGTAGGCAAATTCGGTAAAGAGCGCCCCTGTGAGACCTCCCATGAATCCGATGGGGACATAGACCGCAACCAGCACCACGGAGATCGCAACAATCGGCCCTGCAAGCTCCCGGGCGCCCCGGATGGCCGCCTCAAGAGGAGGCATGCCGTCCTCCATATGACGATGCACGTTCTCCACTACAATGATGGCGTCGTCTACCACAAGTCCGATCGCCAGCACAAGAGAGAGGAGGGTGAGGAGATTGATAGAGTAGCCGAGCACCAGCATGATGAAGAACGCGCCGATCAGCGACAGGGGGATCGCAATCGTCGGGATGATCACGGACCGCACGGAGCCCAGGGAGAGGAAGATCACCAAAGTTACGATAAGCAACGCCTCGGCCAGCGTGATCACCACCTCGTCTATGGAGCTGTTGACGTACTTGGTTGCGTCATAGACTATGCGGCCGTTCAGGCCTTCGGGGAGTTGTTCCTGGATGGAAGGAAACACCTTTCGCAGGTTCTTGATCACAGTGAGCAGATTTGCGGTAGGCGCGACCTTGATGCCTATGTACACCGCTCTTTTCCCATCGAAGGCGACGGCGGTATCGTAGTTTTCGGCGCCCAGCGTGACATTGGCGACGTCACCGAGGCGAACAATCGCCCCGTCATGCGACTTGAGGACGAGGTCACGGAACTCCTCCACTGTATGCAGACCGGTAGCAGCGGTCAGTTCAACCGTCACCATCTGTCCTTTGGTACGCCCCACCGCCGAGATGAAATCATTGGCTGCGAGGGCATTGTTCACGTCCGTGCCGGTCACCCCGTAAGCGGCCATCTTCTTCGGATCGAGCCATGCCCTCAGCGCGAACTGCTTGCCCCCGAGGATCTCGGCCGTCTGCACGCCTTCCACAGCCTGCAGCTTCGGCTGCACAACCCGGATCAGATAGTCGGTGATCTTGTTCGTAGGCAGCACGTCGCTGTTGAATCCGATGTACATCGAATCGATTGTCTCGCCTACGGCAACGCTGATCACCGGCTGCTGGGCCTCTCTCGGCAACTGGTTGAGTACGGCGTTGACCTTCGTGTTGATCTCGGTGAGGGCCTTGTTGTAGTCATAATTCAGCCTCAGGTACGCCTGTATGGTGCTCACGCCCTGGGTGCTTGAAGAGGTGAGATAGTCGATGCCGTTTGCCTGCGCTATGGAGTTTTCAAGCGGGGTGGTGATAAAACCGGAGACGAGCGCCGGGTCGGCCCCGAAATACACGGTCGAGACTGTCACGACCGCGTTCTGCGTTTCGGGATACTCGCGAATAGACAGCGTCCCCATTGAACGAACGCCCAATACCAGGATCAAGAGGCTGACCACTGTGGCAAGCACGGGGCGGCGTATGAAGAGGTCGGTAAATCGCATTCAGTCGTCCCCTTTACTCATCCCTGGGCTTCGGGTTGGCCTGGTTGCTCGGCCTCACGGAGTTGTCGATTATTACTCTGCTTCCGTTCTTCAGCTTCAGCTGACCGCTGGTGACGACCATGTCTCCCTCTTTTACGCCCTTCAGGATCGCTATCTGGTCTCCCCGTCTCGGTCCCGTGGTAACAAATGTCTGTCTGACCGTCAGCACCGGTTTTTCCCCCTTTCCCTTTCCGGCCTCCTCCACGACAAAGACGGTCTCCCCATAGGGATTGAAGGTCACGGCAGTCTGCGGCAGGGTCAGGTAGCGCTTCACCGCTCCGGCCTTTACCTCGACTGAGACGTACATCCCCGGAAGCAGCTTGTGCCCGGGGTTGGAGAGGGTCGCTTCAACCTGCACGTTGCGCGTTGCAGTTTCAACCTCCGGATTGATCGCCGTTATCCTCCCGGTGAAGGTGCGCCCGGGATATGTATCGGTGGTGGCTATGACCGTCTGCCGCAGCGCGACGCGCGAAAGATCCTGCTGGGGCAGATAAAAATCTGAATAGAGCAAATCCAGAGACTGGAGAGTTACGATCTTGTCGCCGGGATTGATGTACTGTCCGGGATTGACGGTGCTAATGCCGACGCGTCCGTCAAAAGGCGCCCGGATAGTCTTTTTTTCCACCAGGGCAGCCTGCTCGGAAACCTGCGCTTCCTTGTCCTTCAGATTCGACTCATCGCTGTCCAGAACCGCCTGACTGATCGCCTGCGCGGCGAACTGTTTCCTGTCACGCTCGTATACGGTATTTGCCAGGTCCGCTTCGGCCTGAAGGGAGTGCAGCTTGGCAATGTCCGAGTCCGCGTTCAGCTGCACCAGCACCTGCCCGTCCTTCACGTCGTCACCCGATTCAAAATGCACACTACGGACGAGACCGGAGACCTCGCTTGTCACGTCCACCCCGCGCACTGCCCGCAAACTGCCGACAGACTTGAGCTGCGGCTGCCAGGACTCGTACTCGGCCTTCATCGCCGTCACTGTCGCCGGAGGCGGCCGGAAAGAGGCCATGGATTTCCTCATCATACTGGACTTATGGGCATGATAGCCGAATATCGCCCCGAACAAGAGGCCGACGGCCACAAGCATGATTACCATGCGCTTTATCATCAGAACATCCTCCCTTTCAGGATATTGTCACCCTTTCGTTATCCGCAGGGGCATGCCTTGCCCTACTTCTTTCCTTCCTTCGCCGTCCGCAGCCGTTCATCATTCTTCATCTGCGCTCCGGCAGGGCCGTCTGGCCCCATGTTCCACCACCCTCCCCCGAGGGACTGGAAAAGCGCCGCCGTATCAGCCAGCCGGGCCGCCCGCGCCTGAGCAAGCACGATCTGCGACTGCTGGTACTGCCGTTCTGCGTTCAGCAACGAGAGATAGCTCACAGCGCCGTCTTTGAACTGCTTCTCCGTAATATCAAGCGTTTCCCGCGCCGCCCCTTCGGCTTCAGACTGCGCCTTAAGGGTGCGTGCGTCATCTTCCAGTGCCCTCAGGACATCGGCAACATTCCGGAAGGCCTGCAGTACCGTCTCGCGATATTGGGCCGCGGCCTGGTCGTATGCGGCAACGGCAGCACGCCGCTTTGCCGTGAGCTCCCCGCCGTGGAAGACGGGCTGTAGCAGTCCCGCACTCAGGTTCCATATGGAAGTGCCGTTGCCGAAAAGGTTACGGAGCCTGGTCGTCTCAGATCCGTAACTGCCCGTAAGAGTGATCTGGGGGTAAAGGTTGGCCGTCGCCACCCCGACCTGGGCGCTCGCCGCATGCAGCACCTCTTCGGCGGCGCGGATATCGGGACGCCGGCGCACCAGCGATGACGGCAGGCTGACGGGCAGTTCCTGCGGCAAATGAAGCCCTTCAAGCCTGAATTCGGGCAGCACCGTCTCGCCCGGCAGACCGCCGGCAAGAGCCGCCAGCAGATGACGGTTCTGCGCAAGCTCTTTTTCAAGCGGCGGCAGGCCCGCCCTGGTTTGCGCAAGCTGGGCCCGCTGAGCGAGCACGTCCGAGCGGGAGACGCCGCCAAGCCGGAATTGATGTTCGGCCACGTCCAGCTGCTTCTCCTCGGCCTTCAGTACCTCCTGCGTAGCCAGTATCTGTGCACGGAGAGAGGCCTCCTTCACCGCCGCCGTGACGATGTTGGACGTCAGGGTGAGATACGTGCCCTCAAGCTGAAAGCGCTGATAATCGACCTGCGACCGAAGGGCCTCCAGTTCACGGCGGCCGCCACCGAAAAAGTCTATCGCGTAGGAGACATCCACCGAAGCGTTGAAAAGCGTCAGGAGTGTCCCTGAGCCGGGCTGGCCGAATGAGGCCCCGGAGTATTTTTCGCGGGACACCGACCCTTTGGCATCGACGGCGGGATACAACACCACGCCTGTCTGGGCAGTCAGGTTCTCCCGTGCGTTGCGCAATGCAGCCTGGGCCGCACCCAGAGTAGGGCTATCCGCAAGTGCCTTCAGGATCAGACGGTCCAGCGCCTCCGAGTGGAATAGCTCCCACCACTGGGCGGGTATGTCCCGGCCGGGGACGAAGCGCTGGGCGGCGCCGGCCTCACCGGGCGCCGAGACGGTCTTCTCGGGCAGGACTGTCGATATATACTTCCCGGTCTTCGGGGCCTCAGGCCGATGGAAATCCGGACCGACGGTACATCCTCCCACCACCAAAGCGGCCAAAATCCATAACGGTAAGAGACGAATCAATTCCCTGGGTTGCAGGGAAGAGATCTTCACATGGAACATAAATGCTGTCTACTCCTCGTGTTTTGGCCTCAAGGCCGGATACCACTAATGACTTTATAATAAATTGCCGGAATGAAGCAAGCGGCTTCACTCCGGCACAAGAAGGGACCCTGTACCGTCATAAGCGTCCTGCCTCTCCCTTCACTGATTACCCTGCATATTCACGGTGCCCCGGTTGTCCTTCTTCAACAGGCACTGTTTACATTATGGCAGAAGGCACCCAGTCGGGCAATACCTGTCCATGTTAAGAAAACTTCAGGATTCGTCCACGGTGACAGGTATCTTGACAGGGATGTCGCCAGCCGATTATACTGTGCATATGCACGTTACAGGAAGTGGGTAGAATGTCTCCCCGAAGCAAGAAAGAAAGGATATGTTCCTGCCCTCTGAAGGGTAAGGCGTTCAAACCCACGGGGATACCCATGACCGCAATAGAGAGAATTCCCCTTTACAAGGACGAAGTAGAGGCGCTTAAACTTTGTGACCTGGATGGTCTCACGCAGGCGGAGGCAGGCAGGAAAATGGGTGTTTCACGAGGAACGGTCCAGAGAATACTGAGCGGTGCAAGGAGAAAAACGGCAATGGCCATTGCCGAATGCAAGGCCATAGTTCTTGAAGAAACAATATGTAAACAGGAGGTTAACAATGAAAGTATGTTTTCCAGTAAGAGACGCTTCCGAACTTGACAGTCCGGTCTACGGTCATTTCGGTTCCGCACCGGCGTTCGTCCTCGTCGACACTGAAACCGAAGCGCTAACCGTGCTCCCCAACGTCGACCAGCATCATGCCCACGGCATGTGCAACCCCGTTGCCGCGCTCGCAGGACAGACGGTAGATGCCGTTGTAGTGGGCGGCATCGGCGGAGGCGCACTGATGAAGCTGAACATGGCGGGCATCACCGTGTATAAGTCAACGGGCGGAACCATCGCCGAAAACCTCGCTTTTCTGACGGCCGGCAGACTCCCGCAGTTTCAGCCGGGGCAAGTCTGCGGGGGTCACACCGGAGAAGGCGGTATATGCGCTCATTGACTCTGACTGTCCGACAATTCAAATATTCCGGGGCGCTTACAACAATCTTTATAAGTTCGGCTGACCGATGACAGCGTATTGCTGACAGCTGAAAGCTTTACCAAATTTATTTCATCCCATTAAGGAGACTAAATGGAAAAGAAAAAATTCGTATTCATAATCACCCACTCCTATGACAGACCGGACCTGGTTGCCGGGGCAATGCAGCTTGCCACAAATATGAAGGCCTTCGACGCGGAGCTGGACTTCTTCCTGATGGACCAGGGGGTCCTCCTCGCGAAGAAGGGATTCGCCGAAACACTGACCTGGCAGAAAAAAGATGAATTTTCGCCTGCCCATGAACTCATGAAGACCCTTATTGAAGATTTCGGCGTAAAGTTCTATATCTGCGCCTCATGTGTCAAACACTACGGACTCGACAAGGCTGAACTCGTCGGCAATGCAGAGATAAAGCCCGGCTCATTCCTGGGGGAGATGCTGATGCAGAGGGAAGGTCTGACCTTCTGACCCGACGGGCAAAAGGCCGACCGCCACAAAGGCCGAGACGGATTCACCTGTCATAGTGAAATTGCAAAAGATAAGGACAGATGAGTTGACTCATATCGAGATGATAAAGGATTTCATGGCAAAAGCCGGCTTCGACGCGTCCGCGATGAACTGAACTTCACATGCCCCGGAAACAGTCGGGATATAGTTCCTTCACCTTCAGGAGGTCGCCAAGTGTATCAACGTCGGTCATGGCCGTCACCGTTCTGATCGTCAATCCCAGATGCCCGACAGCCCGGACGGTCTCCCCGTAAACCTTTGCCGTCCCCCACGGTATGCCCTGGAAGATATGGGGCAACGGCGATTTCAGCCCTATAAGGTAATAGCCGCCGTCCGTTGACGGCCCGATCACTACATCGGCGCCATCAAGTTCCTGAAACGCCAGGTTGACAATATGTTTGTCCAGGCCCGGTATGTCGACACCGGCCACAACGGCCTTTCCGGCCCCGCCCTCGAACATGTCGCAAAAGGCGCTGTCCATGATTCCGCCGATATCCGCACCTCTCTGCGGGACAATTATCTCGCCGGGCAGCCAAACCCTCACTTTCCGTTCCGCCGCCGCGGGAGAATAGAATATCATCCTCTCATAACCCCCGGCATCCGTCCCGGTATCGGCAATTATTTTTTCAGCCATACTCCTGTATATCCTGCACGCCGCGCCGTCCCCTATATCCTTCGCCAGTCTTGTCTTTACGCTGCCAGGCTCGGGGTACTTCACCGTAAGTCCCAGGATATTGTCATGCCCCACGGTAGTAGATCCTTGCCAGACGGTGAGGGTCCACCCCCAGCCTGTACATAAGCATGACGAGCTGGTTCCTGAGAGAAGTGCGAAGCCATCCTTCCCTCATCCATTTTCTGGCCTGAGTATAAGCCATCTTGTCCAGAATCCTTATCCGTCCAATTTTTTTCATCCTCTCAACGATATCCACGTCCTCCATCAACGGAATGTCCACGTAGCCGTTCAGTTTTTCAAACGTGTCCCTCTTTACAAAAATGCCCTGGTCCCCGTAAGGCAGACTGAAGAGCCTGCACCTCAGCTTTACCCAATGTTCCGTGAGCCTGTAGTGCCGCCCCGGACTGTCGATCCTGAAAGTGAAAGCCCCGCCGCCCACTCCGTCCTCTTCACATGCCGACAGGACATCCCTGCTCCACCCCTCCTGGAGGACGGTATCGGCGTGTAAAAACAAAAAGACATCTCCCCGAGCACCGGCGGCTCCGGCATTCATCTGGCACCCCCTGCCTTTCCGGGTCCGCACGATAACTACATCCCGAAAGCCTTCCGCCTCGGCCACGGTGCCGTCACTGCTGCCGCCGTCAGCGACGATTATCTCGCAATCAGCTTCTTCAGCCGCCACGGCCTCTATGCATCTTCCCACAACCCCCTCTTCATTGTATGTGGGTATCACAACCGATATCATCTAATCCTCCGCCGGACCAAAAACCACAAAGCGACCACAAACTGATACTTATAGATACATTCATTTGCCGCCATGTATGGGCTTCTTACGCATGCCCGCCTTTGTTACGCTTCATATGGGTGACAAATAGCCATAAGGCCCGGCAGGGGCGGCGAAAAATGTCTTGTAGCGACACCTTACAGCCCTGTGAAGGGGGCTGCCAGCCTTTTTCTTGAAAGACATACCAGTCCATGTCTGCATTCATGTGAAAGATAAATAAGATCATGTCGTCATTGCAAGACTTTTTCGGTGTTCCTGCCGAAGGCGCCTCCACCTCTCACCCTGTCAACTTTGGTTTCCGTATAATAAGGGAGAGACGCAATGATTTCCACGGAATGCTCGTCGTAAAAGCGGGGCAGATAATCCATCCCCTCTTCGAAGAAGACCGTCAGGTTAGTGCGCATTATCACTCGCCGTCCCATTTTTCTCGACTCAATGACGAGCCGGCGGAAATTGGGGTTCAGTTCGGGCGCTCCTCCTGTTATGTCAACAGTCCCGATCCCCTGTTCACTGAGGGCCTCCAGGACCGTTTCCAACGTGTCCGGGTCCATCATCTCACTTCGCACAGGCCCCCCGCCGACATGACAATGCTTACAGGTCATGTTGCACCTGTAACCAAGACTGACCTGGAGAATTTCCACGCCGACGGCGGAAAGAGGTTCCGGCCGGACACTCCTGACTCTCTCCTCAAATGTCATATGGACCCTTACAAGGCCAGGCGGTCTGCTGAGTTGTGGGCCTGGATACCGTGTATCAGCGAAGCTCCCCCCCTGATAGCCGAGGCTACGTGCACCGCCTCCGTGATATGATCGAGGCTCATGCCCTCCTCAAGGCAACTCTTTGTATATGCGTCAATGCAGTAGGGACACTGAACAGTGTGTGCGACTGCAAGTGCGATGAGGACCTTTTCTCTCCTGCTCAAAATACCGGGCTCCAGGGCGCTGTTATACCAGCTCATAAACTTCCTGAATAATTCAGGATTGTGCTTTCCTATCTCTCCGAACCTGTCAAGGTCCTCTTCCCTGTAATATTCCGTCATGGATTGCATTCCTCCCTGCTGGTTTTTGGCATGCCGGCGTGACTGGCATGCTCCTATCAATTTTATTACAGTTGCCCCTTCGATTCAATCACAGGCCTGACAATCAGGCCTGAGTCTGTTGACATTTTCCGGGGCTGTGTTATTTTTGAAGTAAGACCCGTGATCAAGAACAGAGAGGGGGTGAGACATATGAGACACCTGAAACCTTTATTGCTTGCCTCGGCGATCCTTGGACTGATCTTCTCGCTTGCATATGCGGCGGGCAATGCCGAACAGGGCAAGGCCCTTTTCAATGATCCGGCCCTCGGGACAAACGGCTCGACCTGCGGCACCTGCCATCCCGGCGGCCAGGGACTGGAAAACGCCGGCTCCAGGGACAAGAAGGAATGGAGAACACCGGGAGGTGTACAGACTTCGCTGGAAGACGCCATCAATGTCTGTATAACGATGGCACTGAAGGGCAAGGCGCTCGACACGAAATCACAGAAAATGCAGGACCTTGTCGCCTACATCGACTCCCTCGGGAAGAAAAAGGGGATGGCTCCCGGCTACTAATCAGAGGAAAAAGAGGGAAAGACGCTGGTCTTTCCCTCTTCACCTGAAACTTCCGCCCCAAACAGGGCCCTCTATCGTTTAGATGTCGTAGTAGAGGAAGAACTCGTGAGGATGCGGCCTGAGCCTCAGAGCATCCACCTCTTTCGTCCTCTTGTAGTTCAGCCACGTCTCTATCGCATCCTCGGTAAAGACGTCGCCTTTCAGCAGAAATTCGTGATCGGCCTCGAGGTTGTCCAGTGCCTCCTCGAGACTTCCCGGCATCGTCGGCACTGAGGCCAACTCCTCGGGCCCGAGGTCGTAGATATCCTTGTCGAGCGGTTCGCCGGGGTGTATCTTGTTCTCTATGCCGTCGAGCCCGGCCATGAGCATGGCCGCAAAGGCCAGATAGCCGTTGCAGGAAGGGTCGGGGAACCTGACCTCGGTCCTTTTTGCCTTCGGGCTGGGGGAGTAGGTAGGTATCCTTACGCACGCCGAACGGTTCCTGGCCGAATAGGCCAGATTGACCGGCGCCTCGAACCCGGGCGTAAGCCTCTTGTAAGAGTTTGTAGTCGGGTTCGTAAGGGCCGCGAGGGCGCCCGCATGCTTCAGAATGCCCCCTACGTAATTGAGCGCAAGATCACTCAGGCCCGCATATCCGTTGCCGGCAAAGAGGGGCTTGCCGCCCTTCCAGATGCTCTGGTGGGTGTGCATTCCCGAACCGTTGTCTCCGAATATCGGCTTCGGCATGAATGTTACGGTCATGTTATGACGTTTCGCGACGTTCTTGATTATGTACTTGTATATCATGAGGTTGTCGCCCATCTTCACAAGGGGTTCGAATCTCATGTCTATCTCCGCCTGCCCCGCCGTCGCAACCTCGTGGTGCTCCTTCTCGACATAGATGCCGCACTTCAGCATCTCCATGACCATCTCCGTCCTTATGTCCTCTTGGCTGTCAGTGGGGGGGACAGGGAAATATCCTTCCTTGTGCCTGGGCTTATACCCGAGGTTGGGGTTTTCATCACGGCCAGAATTCCAGATTCCTTCAGTGGAATCGATGAAATAATATCCGCTGTGAGAATTCTGGTCGAACTGTATGCTCTCGAAGATAAAGAACTCCGGCTCAGGGCCGAAATAAGCGGTGTCGCCTATCTTTGTCGACTTGAGATAGTTCTCGGCCTTCTGGGCGATATACCTCGGGTCCCTCGAATAGAATTCCTTCGTGATGGGATCGACTATGTTGCAAATAAGACTTATCGTCGGATACTGCGTGAAGGGGTCCATGAAGGCCGTCTCCGGATCGGGTATGACCAGCATGTCCGAGGTGTGGATAGCCTGCCAGCCCCTGATCGAGGAACCGTCAAAGCCGAGACCTTCTTCAAAAATCTCCTCTTTAAGTTCGGCAATCGGCGTAGCAAAATGCTGCCAGATGCCGGGAAAATCAAGGAACTTGAAGTCTACCATCACCGCCTTGTTCTCTTGCGCCAGTTTGATTACGTCCTTGGGTGCCATTCTTCCTCCTTAATTATTAATTATTATTGAGCCCCGGGTGTTCCCGGCGAAAAGTATCGCCTCTTCCATCCCGTCATCCATTATCCTCATACGGCCGCTTCCCCGCGCTCGCCGGTTCTGATCCTCACCGCCTCGTCCACGGGATAAACGAAAATTTTCCCGTCACCTATCTTTCCTGTTTTGGCAACGGTCTCGATAGTGGAAACGACCTTTTCAGCCAGGCTGTCCGATATGACTATCTCAATCTTTATTTTCGGAATAAAATCGACGACATACTCGGCACCGCGATAGAGTTCGGTATGGCCTTTCTGCCTGCCGAACCCCTTGACCTCAGTGACGGTCATACCCTGTATCCCGATTTCGTTAAGGGCATCCTTGACCTCATCCAGTTTAAAAGGCTTGACGATCGCTTCAATCTTTTTCATTTATCACCTCCTCGGTTTTCTTGTGCCGGAGGGAAGACTCTTCGCCCTCAGGCTCCGGCGTAAAAAATGCCTCGTAAAAGTTCACGGCACGGCCGTGATAATCATCATAAAACATTTCGGTCTCCATTCTCACCTTCTCCATGTCCACGGCCTCGTCCTTCAGCCAGCCGTAAATCATCTCTTTCGTGACCTCCATATGGAACTGGAATGCATAAGCGCCCTTTCCGTACCTGAAGGCCTGATTCTCATAAAGTGCGGACCTGGCAAGCCTTTCGGCGCCGCGGGGGATATCGAAGGTCTCTCCGTGCCAGTGGAAGACCCTGAATACCTTCCTGAAGTCTTCCGCCCTCGGATGTGCGCCCAGCCTGCCCATCATGGGGTCCCTTATGCCCTCTCCCCTGAGTTCAATGTCATACCATCCGATCTCCTTCTGCGGTCCCGGGTAGACCTTCGCCCCGAGCGCCTTCGCCATAACCTGCGCCCCAAGACATATGCCGAGGACCCTTCTCCCCTCTTCAAGGAATTCCCTGACCAGCTGCTCTTCCCGTGACAGGTATGGGTATATATCGCTTTCGTTGACGCTCATCGGACCGCCCATGACAACCAGCGTCCGCATATCTGAATAACAGGGCAGATCCTCCCTGTACATCTCGACGACCCGGTACGGGACCTTCCGGCCGACCAGAAATTCTTCGATCGTTCCGGGCCCCTCGCCGGCTACGTTCTTGAGAATGAGCACAGACACGCTGTATATAATATCAAGAACCTTGCCAATTGTCATCCCCGGAAAATAAGCCTCGACGCGCTTTAGTCAACCGGTGGTTGCCTCATTATTGATCAGACTGCACAAAGATTAATCACCTGTACCGAAACTCCCTGCCGGACACTGCGGAATTGCATGACCGGTCCTCAAATGAAATCCTTTTGCCCGCCCTGTTGACGGGAAGACATTTTTCAATGCCGCCCAAAAATGTAATATGGTATAGTATTTTTGAAAAAGATATGCACATGGCGACGGGACACAAAGAGAGACAGCAAAAAACCGTTGAGCTGACCGCCCTTTACGAGATAAGCAAACTCCTCGGGTCTTCACTCAACCTCGAAGCGAACCTCAGGGGCGTCATGAAGGTATTGTCCGAATACCTCGACATGAAGAGGGGTACCCTCGCTCTTCGTACGGATTCCGGCGTATCGATAGTAGCGGCCCACGGGATGACGGCCGATGAGATCAGAAGGGGGACTTACAGGCTGGGAGAGGGAATTATCGGGCGGGTCGCTAAGCTCGGTTCTCCCATAGTTATTCCAAACATAGGCGACGAGCCGCTGTTCCTGAATAAAACTGGGGCCAGGAAAGCGATCAGCAAGGGTAATATCGCTTTCCTTTGTGTTCCCGTGAAATTCAAGAATGAGACGCTCGGGGTGTTGAGCGTCGACAGGCTGTTCGGAGAGAAGACGCTGTCCTTCGAAGAGGACATCAGGCTGCTGAAGATCATAGCATCGCTGATAGCGCAGTCGGTAAAGCTTCACAGCGAAGTCGTGCGGGAAAGAGAGGCCTTTCTCCTTGAAAAGGAGAACCTCAAGCAGCAGCTCAAGGGCAAATACCGTGTCGAAAACATCATCGGCCAGTCGGACAGCATGCAGGAGGTCTTCGAGTCGGTCCACCGGGTGGCGCCGTCGAAAGCCAATGTTCTTCTCCGGGGGGAAAGCGGGACGGGCAAGGAACTGGTTGCCAAGGCCATACATTTCATGAGTCCCAGGGCGAAGGGACCCTTTGTCAAGTTCAACTGCGCATCAATTCCGGAAGGGCTACTTGAATCCGAACTGTTCGGTCATGAAAAAGGGGCTTTCACCGGCGCCATGGCGATGCGGAAGGGAAGGTTTGAACTGGCGGACAAAGGCACGATCTTTCTGGATGAAATAGGCGACCTGCCCCTGACGCTCCAGCCCAAGATACTCCGCGTCCTGCAGGAGAAGGAATTCGAGAGAGTCGGGGGAGAGAAGACCATCAAGGTCGACGTACGTCTTATCGCCGCGACGAGCCGCAACCTCGAGGAGCTGGTCGCCGCCGGCAGGTTCAGGGAAGACCTTTATTACCGCCTCAATGTGGTGCCCGTCTCCCTGCCCCCCCTCCGGGAGCGGCGCGTGGACATCCCGGTCCTCGTGGAACACTTCCTGAAGAAATATAATGAAGAAAACGGTAAATCGGTGCGTGTCTCTCCCGAGGCCCTGGATGTCTTCATGAACTACGAATGGCCCGGCAACGTCCGGGAACTTGAAAACACCGTTGAACGCCTGGTGGTCATGTCGGCGACGAAGACAATAGCCCTCGCCGAAGTACCTTTAAACATACGGAGCCAGTCCGACAGGACCAAATACGGGATCCCGTCAAAAAGCGCCCTGCCCTCGGCCATCGCAGAGATTGAAAAGGCCAACATCCTGGACGCGCTCAAAAATAGCGGCTGGGTGCAGGCCAGGGCGGCGAGGCTTCTCGGCATCACGCCCCGCCAGATCGGCTACAAGATGAAGAGGTACGGAATATCGGAAAAGAGGTAGGGGCACGGCGTGCCGTGCCCCTGACTTCCGCCGCCGCAATTACTTGAAGGACAGTGTCACGAAAACGGACGACCCGTTCCTGTATATTAGCAGGAGCACCGTCTCATCCGCCTTGATCCTTGATACGATGCTCATGTATTCTTTTACGTCCTTTATCCTGTGCCTGTTTATCTCCTGGATCACATCTCCTTCCTTGAGCACACCGGCGGCCGGACTGCCCCCATTGACACTGTTCACGACCACTCCCTTGATCCTGCCGGGGATATTCAGTTTGGATGCGATAGCAGGCGTGATGTCCTGCACTCCCACTCCCTTCAGCACATTCTGATACTCCCCGCCCGGGCCCTGCTGCATTTCCGCCGGCATTTCACCGATGGTCACCTTCAGGGTCTTTTCCTTCCCGTTTCGCAACACCGTTATTTCGTGGATGCCTCCGGGTCTGGTGTTGGCCACCATGTTCCTCAGCTGATAGGGCTCTTCTATCTCTTTGCCGTCGTACTTTATTATGACGTCGCCCCTTTCCAGGCCCGCCTTCCGGGCCGGGCTCTTGTCTACAACATCGCTGACAAGCGCACCGTTTTCATTCTTGAGGCCGAACTGCTTCGCAAGCTCGGGGCTTATCTTCTGTATTGAAACACCAAGCCATCCCCTCGTCACCTTCCCGTATTTGATAAGGCTGTCCATGATCGTCTTGACCATGTCGCTGGGTATGGCGAAGCCGATGCCCTGATACCCGCCGGTAGTGCTGAAGATGGCGGTGTTTATCCCGATCAGCTGTCCGCTGGCATTCACAAGGGCACCGCCCGAATTACCGGGGTTAATCGCCGCGTCCGTCTGTATATAGTCCTCATAGTCCGCCAAACCGACGTTTGACCGGCCCGTTGCACTCACTATTCCCATGGTCACCGTCTGGTTCAGGCCGTAAGGGTTTCCGACGGCTATCACGATGTCGCCGGCCTTCATCAGATCCGAATTCCCGAACGGCAGGACAGGGAGGTCCTTCGCCTTTATCTTCACCACGGCTATATCGGTCTTCGGATCGGAGCCTATCACCTTTCCCGTAAATTCCCTCTGGTCCGAAAGTGTCACCTTGATCTTGTCTGCGCCCTTCACTACATGGTAGTTCGTGATAATATATCCGTCGGACGAAGTTATCACGCCCGAACCGAGAGCATAGGACTTCCGCTCGCTTGGATGATTCTGCCCGAAATTCCTGTCCCCGAAAAAGCGTCTGAAGAAAGGATCATTGAAGAAAGGCTCCATCTGGGTGGCCACCTTTACGGTCCTGGTGGTCGATATATTGACAATTGCCGGCTTCACGGCGGCCGCTATCTCGGCGAGGGCCTCGCCTGTCCTCGTCAACAGGTCGACAGACTGTTTCGATATCTTCGGCGTTTCAGCATATGAGGCCGGTGCAAATGCCTGCATGCAGAAAACAGCCGCAAGAGCCAGCACTGCCAAACGAAGTGAGAACGAAATACCAAACTTCCTTCTTTCCGACAACATTTTTCCTCCTCTGCTCTGAAATTGAATTAATAAAACTCGTCACAGCCGTCCACGACCCCTGCAAAGGGCGGCTTCCCAAAAAACACTGCGGTGACTCCCTGATTTCTAACAGGAGAAAGTCTCCGGAAGCAGAATAAAGACTTGACGCAAACCAATGAGGCATAAAAGTACGGTTTACTCTTCTGACTGGCTGCCGGTCCGCGGTGTTTGTGAGATATTCACCCATTCCTTTCTTCCAATCCCGGACAGATGTGACCACTCATAGCTATTTATAATAAAACAGCCGCCGCAATCTTATCCAGAGAACGGCCGGAAACTCATGGCGGTCCGGGTCCTGACGGCGCCTTCGCACATGATTTTTGGCATTCTTAGGGTTAAAATAACTGAAGGAAAAGAAGAGGGAACAATGCTCGTCGAACTGCAGGGACAACTGGAGAGGATCACTTACCACAACGAGGAAAACCACTATACCGTGGCAAGGTTGAAGGTAAAGGGATACCGCGGCCCGGTCACGGTCATCGGCAGTCTTGTTTCGGTCTCACCGGGAGAGGTATTGAAGCTGAAGGGCTCCTGGGACATCCATCCCCGCTATGGAGAACAGTTCAGGATCGTTTCCTATGAATCGGTAGTGCCCGCGACAGTGAAGGGGATAGAACGATACCTCGGGTCCGGCCTTATCAAAGGCATAGGACCTGTCATGGCCCGGCGGCTGGTTGACAGGTTCGGCCTCGAAACGCTGGATATTATAGAACGTAACATAGAAAGGCTCCGTGAGATCGACGGCATAGGCGACAAAAGGGTAGCGATGATCGGGACCGCCTGGTCGGAGCAGAAAGAGATCCGCCAGGTCATGCTCTTTCTCCAGGGCCATGAGGTGAGTTCTTCATATGCCGCCAAGATCTATAAACAATACGGCAAGGAATCCATAAATGTGGTCAAGGAAAACCCTTACCGCCTCGCATCGGACATCTTCGGCATCGGCTTTCTCACCGCCGACGGGATCGCATCGAAGCTGGGTATGCCGAAGGACTCCCCCATGAGGGCCGAGGCCGGGATACTGTATGTCCTTCACAGGCTTGCAGACGACGGCCATGTGTTTTATCCCCGCGGGCCGCTTCTCGAAGAATGCGGAAACATCCTCGACATAGGGACGGATATAATCATTGCGGCACTGGATAAACTCGAAGGCGACAACAGTTTGGTGACGGAAGACGAGGCGGTATACCTGGCGGGGTACCACGCAGCAGAAACCTCGATCGCCGGCAACCTTAAGCTGATTGTCGATACGCCGGGAAAGCTCGTGCCTTACGATGCCGGAGCAGCCATCGGGAAAGCGCAGAACGACCTGGGTATCGTACTGGCACGCGCCCAGACGCAGGCTGTCAGGGAAGCGCTGAGCAGAAAGGTGCTGGTGCTGACGGGGGGGCCCGGAACGGGCAAGACAACCATAATCAATGCCATCATCCGGATCGCCGGACGCCATGGACAGAGGACGCTTCTGGCCGCCCCCACGGGGAGGGCCGCCAAACGTATGACAGAGACCTGCGGACATGAGGCCAGGACCATCCACCGGCTTCTGGAATTCAGCCCAAGGGAAGGCCGATTCAAAAGGAACGAAGAATCTCCTCTCGGCGCAGACCTCATCATCGTGGACGAATCATCGATGATCGATACGCTTTTGATGCACCATCTGCTTAAGGCCGTCCCGAAGACTGCCACGCTTGTCCTCGTCGGTGACGTCGACCAGTTGCCCTCCGTGGGCCCCGGCAACGTCCTCAGGGACATAATTGATTCGGGATTCGTGCCTGTTTCGCGACTGGACGAGATATTCAGACAGTCACGGTCAAGCCTCATTATCCTGAACGCCCACAGGATAAACCACGGCGAATTCCCCGTCTTCACGCCGGGACAGGACTCACCACAGGACTTTTACTTCATCCAGCTTGATGACCCCGAGAAGGTCCGCGACATGATAGTCACCATGTGCAGGGACAGAATACCGGAGAAATTCGGCTTCCGGCCGGTGGACGATATCCAGGTGCTGACCCCGATGCACAGGGGCATAGTCGGGGCCTCAAACCTGAATGTAGAATTGCAGAAACACCTGAACCCCTCGCGGGATGAACTGGTCAGGGGCGCCAGGACTTTCAAGGCCGGGGACAAGGTCATGCAGATACGCAATAATTACGATAAGGACGTCTATAACGGCGACATAGGAAAGGTCCTTTCGATCGACCGTGAAGACCAGGAGGTTACTGTGGAATACGACGGCCGGCACGCTGTCTATGACTTCAGGGACCTCGATGAAATAGTCCTCGCCTACGCAGTCTCCGTCCACAAATCGCAGGGGAGCGAATACCCCGTCGTGGTAATGCCCCTGCTCACCCAGCATTACATGATGCTCCAGAGAAACCTGCTTTACACAGCGATAACCCGGGGGAAGAAGCTCGTCGTGATCATCGGCACAAATAAGGCCATGGCCATAGCCATAAAGAACAACAGGCCGCAGATGAGATATACCAGGCTCAGAGAACGGCTGGTTTCCCTGAAAAGGTCATCCTGACCGGCCTCTCTGACTTGCAGTATTATCAAACAGCGGTAAAGCACGGCAGGGGCGGCGAAAAATGTCTTGTAGCGACACCTTACAGCCCTGTGAAGGGGCCTGCCAGCCTTTTTCTTGAAAGACATACCAGTCCATGTCTGCATTCATGTGAAAGATAAATAAGATCATGTCGTCATTACAAGACTTTTTCGTTGTCCCTGCCGGACTGCTCCGAACTGCCGTGGTTCCCGTTAATTGTTCAGGCACCCTTATTTTTCGACGCCAGAAAACCGCCGAGGGCCTTGTCCGTTGTCCTTATGTGGTTGGAAAACCACGTGATCAGCAGGTTATTGCTGAGTCCGATGATTTCGACCAGAGGTGCACCGGTTTCGAGTTTTCCCTTTATGCAGGAGAATTCTTCTGTGAACCATTCATGCTTCTTCTTGTGGTACAAATAGTCCGGGTAACCATAAGCAGTCATGTATCTTTCTTCTGTCCCGAAATGACTGCCCACATAATCATCCAGGAACGCCACCAGCCTTATGATTTCATCCTTCGCCCTTCCCTGCTTTATAGCACTCTGAATAATTCCCTGTGCTGGCTGTCAATTTCCTCCACACCGACTGACAAATCGCGTGTCCACTGTAACTGCATCTGTTTATCTCCTTCAAGCGGATATGAATACCTTCATATATGAATATTATTGTAAATCACCGCTCACGATGTGTGCCACTGAAATACGGTACCTGGCCCCCACATCCATGCCGCCCGCATTGATTTCCCCCGTCGCCGGTGATAATTTGTAATCAGTCATGTACAGGAAGATCCTTGCAGCAGTCAATGAGCACGTAAACTCCGAAATAGCGGCGAGATATGCCATGGAACTCGCGAGGGCCGCCGGGAGCAAGCTTTACATCTGCCATGTGGCTGAAAAGAGCGCATCGGCAAAGAGCATTCAGCCTGCGGAAGAGGCGGCGAAGAGGCTCTTCCACCGGGCCAGGGAGGCAGGCATCGAGGCGGAAAGCATATTTGACACCGGCGACCCGGTGAAAAGGATCGGCAATATCGTCAGGTCGGAGAGGATCGACGTGGTCTTTGCCGCGACGCGCAGGAAGGACATAGAGAGAAGGTTTTACTCCGGCACGATTGCACGAAAACTCTCCGTGGCGCTGCCCTGCGCCGTGGCCCTTGTACGCGTCGTTCACATGGGAAAGCTGCGTCCACGGAAGATCCTTGTACCGCTCAAGGCGAGGATCAATCACATCTCCGAACACGCCTATTTCACGGCCATGATGGCGACCGCCTTCGATTCGTGTGTATATCTTTTCCACACGGCGAGACTGATCACGAAGTTTTTCCACGGCGAAGTCGGGCTCTCTCCCCTGGAACCGGAGAACGGACTGCGGAAAGACCTGGCGCGATTCAGCGAATGTCTCGGCAAGTATAAAGTCGTCCAGGAAAAGAGGCTGGTCTCGGGAAGGGTCGGCAGAAACATATCCATCGAGGCCGCCGCGAAGCGCTTCGACCTGGTCATAATGGGGGCAAGCGAGCGGGGGCTCCTGAATTCTTTGCTCAAAGGCAACCCCGTCGAAGACGTCCTGAGAGAAACCCCGTGCGACCTTATAATCTTTAAACCGGGCCATGAAGATAAGCAGACTGCCGTCGGATGAAGTCTTCCGGTCTCTCGTCAGTTCCGGGGAAGGCCTCTCCGGAGAAGAGGCTGCCAGGAGACTCTCGGAGTTCGGTTACAACGAGATCGAACCGCTAAGAAGGAAATCCCTTCTCCGTAAGTTCCTTGAGCAGTTTACACATTTCCTTGCAGTCCTTCTTTGGATAGCGGCCCTCATGTCATTTCTTTCCGACTTCCTGAACCCCGGCGAAGGCATGTTCAGTCTCGGCATCGCCATCACCGCAGTGATTTTCATAAACGCGGTCTTCACTTTCCTCCAGGAATACCGCGCGGAAAGGGCCCTCGAAGCCATGAAGAAGCTGCTGCCGTTCCGCGTGCGGGTCCTGCGAGACGGGAGAGAGAAAGAAGCGGCGGCGGGGGAAATCGTTCCCGGAGATGTCATCCTGCTTGAGGGAGGTGACAAGGTGCCCGCTGATTCGCGCCTTATTGATACCTCATGTCTCACTCTCAATATGGCACCCCTGACAGGCGAGTCGGAACCGGTTGTCATGGACCATGAACCCGCTGTGGACGACCTTACAGAGGGCAGAAACATCGCCTTCGCCGGGACGACCGCAGTGAGCGGGTCGGGCAAGGCCGTCGTTTTCGCCACCGGGATGAAGACCGAGTTCGGCCGTATCGCCCACCTCACCAGCGCCGTGGAGACGGGACTCAGCCCGCTTCAGAAAGAGATTATCAAGGTCACGAGGATCATTGCCTTGATAGCCACTGCAACAGGGGTCCTTTTCTTCATGGCCGGCCATTTCATCGGAAGGTCATTCTGGGACAATTTTATCTTTGCCATAGGAATAATTGTTGCCAATGTGCCCGAGGGCCTGCTGCCGACGGTCACTCTCTCCCTTGCCATGGGAAGCCAGAGGATGGCCGGAAAAATGGCGCTGATCAAGACTCTCACGTCCGTCGAGACCCTCGGTTCGGTCACCGTCGTATGCACCGACAAGACAGGCACACTCACCGTAAACCGCATGGAGGTGAAGACAGCGTGGGTCGACGGAAAAACCCTCGATGTCCCCACGATAAAGCGCGAGGGTTCCCACATCCTGGCCACGGCGGCCCGTCTCTGCAACAACGCAAGGTTCGCGGAGGGAAGGTACACGGGTGATCCCACGGAGGTGGCCCTTCTGAGGGCATATGAAGGGTCCGCCGGAATCCATGACGAAAGGGTCTCCGAGATACCATTCAATCCCGAGAGGAAGCTGATGACCACTGTCAATCGACTCGACGGGAGAACCTTTGCATTCACCAAAGGCGCAACCGAGGCCCTCCTCCCGCTCTGCAGCCACTACGTCATCAAAGGAGAGAAGACCCAGGCGGACGAGGCATTCGGAAAACATGTCACAAGGGCCGGCCAGGAACTGATGGACAAGGGGCTAAGGGTACTCTCCTTTGCATACCGGGAACTGCCCGTCAGCGCAGAACCTGCCGCGAACCAGGAAGAGCTTGAAAAGAACCTGGTCTTCATCGGTTTGATCGGTCTTGAAGACCCGCCGCGGCCAGAGGTCCCGGCCGCCCTGAAAAAGTGCTGCCGGGCCGGCATCAGGGTGATCATGTCAGAAAGAGAGGTGCTATTCGCGAGGATGACGCCCCGGCACAAGATGCGGGTGGTATCAATCCTGAAGGACCTCGGCGAAAGGGTCGCGGTCACCGGCGACGGTGTCAACGACGCCCCGGCCCTTAAAATGGCCGACATAGGCATCGCCATGGGCATCGCCGGAACCGACGTGGCCAGAGAGGCAGCCGACATGATACTCATGGACGACAACTTTGCCACCATCGTAAACGCGATAGAGGAAGGAAGGGCCGTCTATGAGAACATCAGAAAATTTATCAGCTACATCTTTTCTTCCAACATACCGGAGATAATACCGTATATCGCCTACGTCCTTTTCTCTATCCCCCTGCCCCTCACCATCATGCAGATACTTGCAGTAGACCTGGGAACGGACATGCTGCCGGCCCTTGCACTGGGGGCCGAAAGACCTTCAAAGGAAATCATGTCCCGTCCGCCGAGGGTGAAGAAAGAGAGGCTGCTGAGTTCCGGGCTTCTCGCGCGGGCCTATCTCTTCCTCGGCCCGATCGAGGCCGCAGCCGGCCTTTTCGGTTTCTTCTACATACTCCGCACCGGAGGTTGGCACGCCGGGGAATTCCTCGCCCCGGACAACACGCTCTACCTGCAGGCGACCACGGCCTGTCTTACCGCCATAATAGTAACGCAGATCGCCAATGTGTTCGCCTGCAGGTCCTCCCGGGAGTCGGTCTTCCGTCTCGGCTTTCTCACGAACAGGCTGATCTTTGCAGGCATCGCCTTCGAGCTTGCCCTCCAGCTTTTTATCGTCTACCATCCGTTCGGGAACATGATATTCGGGACACACCCCGTCTCCCTCGATACCTGGCTGGTCCTCCTGCCCTTCGCGCTTCTCCTCTTCTTCTTAGAGGAATTCAGAAAATTCCTGGTAAGGCGTAGAAATGCCGTTCATCCGTCCTGACTGACAGCATCATAGCCCGATGCCGGTGAACCCCGACGTTGCGAGACAGCGCGGAAGGGCCACCGAAAAAGTCTTGTAATGACGACATGATTCTATTTATCTTCCACATGAATGAGGACCCAACGTTTGGTCACTTTCGGAAGATGGCCGGCAGACGCCTCTCCCCCCTTTACTTCCCCCCTGGAAGGGGGGAAAGAGGGGGGGTATCGCTACAAGACATCTTTCGCCGCCCCTTCCGCGCTTTTCAGGGATTCTTATGCAACGTTAAGGTGAATAAGATAATGTCATCACTACAAGGTTTTTTTGGTATACGTGCAGGGCTTTATCAGAACTTTTCCTTGATAAATTTCCCGCATATGGGTAATCATATATATAGGTTTGGCTAACCTTAGCCGGCTCGGGTCTTTTTGTCCGTTAGATCTACTGCTAACAGTTACGCCTGCAATCTAATAGGAGAGGTTTTGTTTGTCTGATTCCGTATCAGAATTGCCACCCCTTGTAATCAAAGGGAAAAGGATAGCTGTCCCGATCATACAGGGCGGAATGGGCGTGGGAGTGTCTCTTTCTCCCCTTGCCAAGGCTGTCGCAAGGGAGGGAGGCGTGGGCATTGTTTCCAGCGCCTGTCTTGACAGGCTCCTCTCGAAGCGGACGGGAAGAAAGCTTAACACTTATGAGGCTGCCTACGAAGAGGTGTCTCTCGCGAGGTCGACCGGAGGGGTCGCAGGGATAAATATAATGGTCGCCCTCATGAGAGATTACGAAGACTCCGTCCGCGGGGCCCTTGATGCAGGGGCGGACGTCATTATCTCCGGGGCGGGACTGCCTCTCGGTCTTCCGTCCATTCAAAAGCCGGGAGACACTGCCCTTATACCCATAGTCTCCTCCGCCAGGGCGCTCGATCTTATATGCAGAAAATGGGAAAGGCTCGGGTACCGGCCCGATGCGGTAGTGCTTGAAGGTCCCCTTGCGGGCGGCCATCTCGGGTTCAAGCCCGAACAGATAGACATCGAGTCCAACAGGCTTGAGAACCTTTTGCCCCCCGTAAAAGACATGGCAAGAAAATACGGGGACTTTCCCGTGATAGTGGCCGGCGGAATATACACGCATGGCGACCTGCTGAGATTCCTCGGCATGGGAGCCGACGGGATCCAGATGGGGACCCGTTTCCTCGCCACTCAAGAAAGCAGCGCGACGCCTCTGTACAAGCAGGCTGTGATAAAGGCCGGGGAAAAAGATATCATAGTAGCGACAAAACCGGGTTCGCCATGCGGATTGCCCTTCAGGATAATCAAACAGTCGCCCATGTACGAATCCGCTAAGAAAGGACTGCGGCCGCCCAAGTGTGACAAAGGGTATGTGCTCCTCAAGGACGATGAAGGGAAATACACCCGTTGCCCGGCGAAAGAGAGCAATGAGAACAGCTTCTGTATCTGCAACGGACTCCTCAGTTCCGCAGGCTACAATCCGGACAAGGAAGAACCGCTTTATACGGTCGGCACCAACGCATACAGGGTGGATAAGATAATCCCGGTCAAGACGCTCATGGATGAACTTACGGGTAAGGTCCTAGTCCCTTCGGCGTGAAGCCACAACGCACGGCCTGGCTGTCGGGCGGCCCTGACCCTTTGTTTAAGACAACCCAAATACCCGCAATCTGCCATGATAATCATTGACGGCGTAAGTAAATCCTTCAACGGCTTCCACGCGGTGAAGGACTTCTCGCTGGCTGTCGGGCCCGGAGAGATATTCGGACTCGTAGGACCCAACGGGGCTGGAAAGACAACTACGATAAAGATGATGACCGGGCTTCTGAGCCCGGATAAGGGAAAAATCCTTCTTGTCAACCATGATATCGTCAGTGAACCGACGAAGGCAAAATCGGTCCTGGGCTACGTACCCGATAAGGCTTTTCTCTATGAGAAGCTCACCTTGAAGGAATTCATGTTCTTTGTTTCGGCCATCCACAACGTGTCCCGCAGCGGGGCCCTGTCCAGGATAGAATCCCTCTTTGATACCTTCGGCATAAGGGACATGGAAGACGAACTCATCGAGGGCCTTTCCCGGGGCCTGCGCCAGAGGCTCGTTTTCTGCGCCGCCCTCGTACATGACCCGAAGGTCCTGCTGATAGATGAACCTTTCACGGGACTCGACGCCTTCGGTGTCAGGACGCTCGGAGAGATCATGGGCCGGCTGAGTCTGAAGGGCGTGTCCGTTCTGCTAGCGACACACAGCCTTCACCTGGCGGAAGACCTCTGCCACCGGATAGGTTTCATCAGGGGCGGCACTCTCGTCTCCATCAATGAGAAGGAGGAAATCAAGGGCATGGAAGGCGGTCTGGAAGGACTTTTTATGAGATTGGGCCGATAGAGGAGGGGCGATGTTTTCCCTTTTCCTCAGGCAGAAGATTCTCATGCTCAGGAACTCCTTCACATTGGGGGGCCTGATGAGAAGGCTGCCGTTCATTTTGCTCGGCGCCGGGTTATGGTTACTTCTCTATTTCGGAACCTGCAGGGTCCTTTCCTTTCTCAGAGTCACAGGGACATTCGGCGAAATCCTTTCGGAAAAACTGCTCTCTCTCGTTCTGTCAGGCGTTGCCGTCTTTCTGCTGATCAGCACCGTGATTACCTCCCTCTCCTCTTTCTATCTGTCGAGGGACATCCCTTTTCTCCGTGCAAGACCCGTGGAGACGGGAGACATCTTAAAGCTGAAATCATTCGAGTCGGTTCTTTTGTCGTCATGGACGGCCGCGCTGTTCACCATGCCGGTCTTCGTCGCTTACGGGGCGAGTTACAGGGCCCCGGCCCTGTATTACGCGGTGAGTTCACTCTCCTTCCTTCTGCTTATTCTCATTGCCGGAGGTATGGGAATGACGGCGGCCCATCTCCTCACAAGGGTCTTCCCTGCGAAGAGATCAAGGGAATTCCTCCTCGGACTCGGTCTCCTGCTCTTTCTCGTCTTCTACTTTGCGATCAAATCGAGCCTGCCTGAAGGTTACGCCTCTCCGCAGGAATTTCTGAAAACATTTACGCTGTTCAAGACGGATGCCCCCCTTTTTCCGGGATACTGGGTCACGAAAACCCTCCTGCCCGCGATCAAGGGCCGGACGCCTGACGTTCTTTATATGACACTTCTGTTTGGCGGCAGCGCCTTGTTCCTCTTTACGGCCGACGTAGCGGGGAGACGTCTCTATTGCAGGAACGTGGAGAAGATCGGGCCCTCACGGGATGGACGCGGTCCGCTGCCGGAGCGGTCTTATCCCCGGCCGGGTGTCGCCGTCTTCTTTAAAGATATCCGGGTCTTTTTCAGGGACACAGGTCAATGGCCCCAGATATTCATAATCGGCGCCCTCGTGGCGGTATACATATACAATTTCAAATCCATGCCCCTCCGCGCCCTCATGGGATTGTACCCTTTTGCCAAAGAGGTATTGGTGATTGTCAACCTTTTCATGGCGGGGCTCGTTCTCACTGCGATGGCGGCGCGATTCCTTTTTACATCGGTCAGCCTCGAGGGCCGCGCCTTCTGGGTCATCAGAAGCGCGCCTCTGAGCTCAAGGAGATTCCTCTGGTCAAAATTCCTGTACGGTTTCGTTCCCCTCACTGCTATCGTCACAGTCCTGGTCTCTGTTACCAACTACCTGCTGAAGGTCGACGGCCCTATCCTGCTTCTTTCCGAAGGGACCGCGTTACTGCTAAGCGTGTCGGTTTGCGGACTCGGAGCGGGACTCGGAGCGGCATTCCCGAAATTTGAATATGAGAATATTGCTTCGGTGGCCGTAGGAATGGCCGCAATGACCTTCATGCTGATCGCTCTTGGCCTCGTAACAGTTACCCTGTCCGCCGGTGCATGGGGCTATTACACGTACGCGGCAAAAATAAGAGCAGGGGGGTTCCACACAGCGGAAAGCATCCCGATAGCCCTGTGCCTCTTATTTGTATTACTCATCAATGCGGCCGCATTTTATCTGCCCATGAGGGCCGGCATCAAAAAATTGAGGACAATGCAGTTCTGAGGGACCCTGGAACTTTACCACGGATACACAGAGGGACGGAGAGCCATATAAGGTAATTAATGAATATGCTTATCCGGTTTATACAGCACGTTGTCATTCCCGCAAGTGAAGCGCGTCGGGAATCCTTCCGGAAACAAAGAAAGATTCCGGGCAAGCCGGAATGACAGATAAGAAGAATTCTGTATTAACCGGATAAGCATATTAATGAATAAGGGACTTTCTCTGTGTCCCGGAGTCTCTGTGGTAAGCCCTATAATTGCTAAGAAAATATCCGAAAAGCCCGGAAGGGACAGCGAAAAATGTCTTGTAGCGACACCTTGCAGCCCTATAGAGTAGCCTGCCAGCCATTTTCCTAAAGTCAGCAAACGTTGGGTCCTCATTTATGTGGAAGATGGATAGATCATGTCGTCATTACAAGACTTTTTCGGTGGCCCTTCCGGGCTGTCTTGCAACGCTAGGGTTAATTCTTCATGCGAAAGCATTTCCAAACAAGGTGAGGGCTTCGTTCAGTCGAAATCGGCGTAGATCTCGCCGAAGTTGATTCCGGCGATGACGGACTTTCCGTAAGAATTTCTGAAAGAGGACTTGGCTTCCTGGAATTCCTGGTTCGGGCTTCCGTTCTTTATGGCGGCAAAGGCCTCGATGAATGCGGCCAGAACATCGGCAGCCTTCACAAGCTGGCCGTCTCTCGGCATGAACTCGTCCTTGTTATATTCGAAGTTTATTTCATCGCTGGTCATTCTTACAGTCCCTCCGCCCGATACGATGATGCTTTCAAACTCATTTTCCGTGAACAGCCTGATCTCGTCACGCCATTCTCCCGGGATCAGACTGAATATCTCCTTTTCCATCTGTTCCTTCTCATATTCCTTTATGAGATCGCTCAGCCCCTCTATAGACCTCTTCACCGGTGAGATGATGTCCCGTGTCAGCACCTCGGGGAGGTCATGAAAAAGGCCCGTGAAATAATTATTGAAACACCTCTTTTCGCAGGCGCCAATCTCCAGGGAAAAGAGATAAGACAAGACGGCGACAAACAGCGAATGTCCTATGACAGATGTCCTCGGTATCCGGTAACGGTTGGCCCATCTCGTCTGGAACCTGAGCTGTCCGCAGAGATCGATGAAGTTCCGGTATTTCTCGTGGGTCGCGAGGTCGGCCATTCCCTCGAGGTCGGAGTAATATTCCTGCCTCCTTTCAAGGGCCAGCCGTATCGAAGCCATTTCATATCCGCCCGGGTTTGCCCGCTCCAGGATATCGAACTCCCATTTGGTAGCGTAAAAATGGGACGCACCAAGCAGCCTCTTGCTGACGCTATCTTCCGTATCGGCGAAGTACCGCCTGAATCTTCCGCAAAATTCCTGCCCGAGAGGGGAGATGAACGGCTCTATCTCTCCGTAGACCCACTCGTTCAGCAGGCGGTACTTGGCGGCGTCCTCCCTGATGCGATAAAAGATGGGAGGCTTGAGGTCCGTGATGACCAGGCGCTGGAGGAGCTCAAAAATGCCGCCTTCTATCACCTCCACCCATGAGAAGCCGGGGGTCTCCTCTTCGAACTTGCCAAGAAAATAGGCTATGATCATCTTGTGGGCCTGCTTGTCCAGTTCCACCAGCTCCACGGGCCGCACCTTGTCGTTCCATCTCTGCATGTATGCGCCGTCGAAGATCTTTAGGAGCAATGCCTTTCTTATCAACCTCTATTCCCCCGTGTCGATATAACCTTATAAGTCACTTTAAGTCTGCCTTCTAACTACTTAATTACACATATAAATATGGTGCCGGAGACCGGACTCGAACCGGTACGCCATTTCTGACGAGGGATTTTAAGTCCCTTGCGTCTACCAATTCCGCCACTCCGGCCATCTGGAATGGACTCGTACTAAGATACTAAATAATCAGGGGAAAAGACAATTGAAACCACCCGTCGGTCATCACATCTTTTCCGGCGCAGAAACGCCAAGGATCGAAAGCGCGTCAGCCAGAACAATCTTTACCCCCCTGCAGAGCGCCAGCCTTGCCGTCGTCGTTTTCCTGTCGTCGGAAATGACCTTATGCCGGTGATAATATGGGTGGAACATGCCGGCCAGTTCCTGAAGGTAGAATGTTATCCTGTGAGGCTCACAGGCGCGGGCCGCTCCTTCAAGAACCATGGGATAGGCAAGGAGTTTCTTAATCATCGAAAGTTCCTCACTGCCGGACAGAGGGCTGAGATCGGACGTTTCCAGTCCGGTCGCATCAATGCCCTTTTCGCGGGCGTTATTGAAGATGCTGTTTATCCTGGCGTTCGCATACTGGACATAGTAGACCGGATTCTCGGCCGACTGCGACGTGACCACGTCTATGTCAAAGTCCAGGTGGCTGTCCGACTTTCTCGTAAGGAAGATAAACTTGGTATTGTCTGCCCCCACAAGGTCCACCACTTCGCTCAGCGTAACAAAGGTACCCGCCCTTTTTGACATCTGAAAGGGCTCGCCGTGCTTAAGGAGATTCACCATCTGCACGAGGATCACGCGGAACTTCGAACTGTCGTACCCGAAGGCCCTCATCATCGATGCCACCCTGGGTATGTATCCGTGATGGTCGGCC
>JARRRD010000012.1:0-28156 GCA_037381085.1 Candidatus Sulfobium sp. | reverse complement strand
GTATAAAAAGATGAGGATGATGAGGGCGGCAGCCGGGTGCAAGGCTGCTCGTAAAGAGTAAATCGGGTTTCTGAAAGGAGAGTCCATGCTGTTCCCGCCCGGGAAGCTGCCGCCTGACATACTCGCCAGGATGCTTAAGTCTTATGCGACTTCAGGTGAGAGGGTTAAGGTGGGTCCTGCAATAGGCGAGGATGCGGCCGCCGTCGACATTGGTGACAGGTATCTCCTCCTGAAGACCGACCCGATAACATTTCTGGCCGAAGACATAGGGACTTACACGGTAAGGATCAACGCCAATGATATAGCCGCAATGGGAGGCAAACCGCTCTGGTTGCTTGCCTCGATCCTGCTGCCGGAAGGACAGGCAACGGAGGAACTGGTGGAAGAGATATTCCGGCAACTCTCGTTCGCCTGCAGTGAGACAGGCGTTACCCTCTGCGGAGGACACACGGAAATCTCTCCGGGGATCGACAGGGTCATCATGGTCGGCTCGATGGTCGGCGAGGTCGATAAAGACGGGCTTATCACCACAGGTGGCGCCAGGATCGGTGATGACATAATTCTCACAAAAGGGATAGCAATCGAAGGCGTATCAGTGATCGCCCGCATTAAGACCGGAGAACTTGAGGCTGTCTTTGGTCGGGACTTCGTCCGGAAATGCAGGAGCTTTGTAGATCAGCCGGGTATAAGTATCGTGAAAGACGCAGAAATCGCGGTACAACACGGCAACATCCACTCCATGCACGATCCGACAGAGGGAGGGCTGGCGACAGGCCTCATTGAGATTGCGCGTGCCGCATGCGTGGGGCTGATTGTGGAAGAAGAACTCATTCCGGTCTTACCGGAGTGTGAGGCCCTTTGCCGGCACTATAACCTTAACCCCCTCGGCCTTATAGCGTCAGGCTCATTGCTCATCACCACCGATCCAAGCGACAGCGACAGGGTCCTTGGGGCATTAAACCGGGGGGGCGTGCCCGCCTCCAGGATAGGCCGAATCCTGCCGAAGGAGCAGGGTGTGAAAATAAGAAGACGTGGCGGGATATCAGACCTGCCGGTCTTCGACAGAGACGAGATGACAAAGGTGTTCGGCACTGATTAGAGGAGCTTTACCCGATCGAGACGTACTTTGTTTTCGGCATCATATATAAGAGCCCGTGAAACAGGGGAACTGACCCGGCGTACCGGGGCGGCTCACGAAATACTGCGGAACTGCCGGCTTTGTCCCCGGAACTGTGAAGTCAACAGGCTGGAAGGTGAAAGGGGGATGTGCCGTACCGGCTGGCTGGCCGTTGTTTCGAGCTATAACCCTCATTTCGGTGAAGAGGATCCTTTGGTGGGAACTAACGGTTCGGGGACTGTCTTTTTCACCAACTGTAACCTCCTTTGCGTTTTCTGCCAGAACTGGGAAATCAGCCACTTGGGCGAAGGCAGCGAAGTGAGTGCGAAGACGCTGGCCGGCATGATGCTTACCCTCCAGAAACGGGGATGCCATAACATCAATTTCGTCACCCCGACCCATGTGGTCCCCCAGATCCTGGATGCCCTGGGCCATGCCGCAGCGGACGGCCTGAAAGTGCCCCTGGTCTATAATACAAGCGGTTACGACTCGGTTGAGAGCCTCAGGCTCTTAGACGGCATATTCGACATCTACATGCCCGATTTCAAGTTCTGGGACGCCGGGATGTCCCGAAAGTATCTGAAGGCCCCGGATTATCCCGAAAGGGCCAGAGAGGCCATAAGGGAGATGCACCGTCAGGTCGGGGACCTGGTCCTCGATGAAAACGGGATAGCGCAAAAGGGGATACTTCTTCGGCACCTGGTTATGCCGGGGGGAACAGCAGGGACGCGGGAGATCATGCGTTTTATCGCCCGCGAGATCTCGCCTGATACCTACGTCAATATCATGGACCAATACCGGCCATGCGGCAACGCCTATAGCTATCCTCCCCTGGACCGGCTAATCACCCGTTACGAGTATGAAGAGGCCTTGACAGCGGCCCGGGAAGAAGGCATCACAAGGTTCGACAAGAGAGAAAGAACGGCCAGGATTTTTCGGCCGCAATGGTAAAACAGAAGATGCATCTACCGTAAACCTGACCCGGCATAGCCGGAACGCCAACACGCTTTCTTGCTTTCTTCAGTGTCAGTGCTGCGTTATCGACCCTTTCACGAGCTCACTTCTGTTTTTCCTCAACCTTTTTCCATGTCTTGTCCGGGTTGAACACCTTTATGGCCTCCGCTATGCGTGCCGTCTCACTGCCGAAATTCTTTTCATAAATTATCCCTTCCTGGTTCACTATAAAGGTCATGACACCGGAATTTCCGTACTGTGCGGGATAAGCAACAAAACCAAAGCCCAGGATCATTTTGCCCTTGACTACACAGTCGTATGCGCCGCCCTGGGCATATTTCCCCTGTCCTTTGAGTATCCTGAAGTAATACCCGTGATATGGGGAAAAGGTCATCCCGTCAGTCTTGTTGGTATACCCTTCCTGCGCCGCCTGGGCCACCAGGGGACCGAGAGGACTCATCTTCTCGCCCTCTTTTGTCACCCAGTAAAGCCCGTCATGTTTGCCCGGGGTGCTGATAATTCTCTGGGCGAACTGTCCGCACCCCCCCGCCCCGCGGTCCTCCTCAGCATATGCATATTGTGCGGCGACACAGGCATGAAGGACATCGATCACATTCAGCTCGTTCCTGCCTATCCTTCTGTCCAGTATCTCCTCCTTGCCCGCCTTTGTGTCGAAGACCCATCTCTTGTCTCTTTCCACGAGCGGAATCGGCATGGCCCAGTCATCCTTCCCGACGTGCAGGACCGCCTTCTCGGGGGATACCTTTTCGATCCTGTTCATTACACCATAGGCCTTGAGGAACTTTCCCCGTCCTGCCCTGTCGGCCGCCTCGTCTCCGGAAGATATCAATTCCTTCCCGCCGGGGCCAAGAATCAACATCATTTCTTCTTCATTGTCAGCCCTGACCGCGGACACGAGGGCACTAACCGCTTCTTCTGGCGAGGAGTAACTCTTCTGTTTTGCATCCGTGGCAAATGAGGACGAAGATATCCCGCCTGCCAACATCACCACTACAATAACAGCAAACAGACACGGAGACTTACACCTCTTATCCATTGCAAGGGTATTCATTTTTCCTCCCTAACGCATGTATAAATCTCCCGGCTTCCCGGTACAGAGGCCTCCATCTTACAGTCATCGCCGGAACCCTCCACCGCCACGGTTTGTCCCGCCCGGACTACCGCGCTGTATTCCTCCTCCGGACGGCCTGAACGAACGGCCGCTCTCCCGGCTCTGGAAACCCCGCTCGCTCGACCGGCGCTCAAAATTGCCCTGACCGATGCCCTGGAAGACATTCCCGCGGAACGGTTCTGCCGGGGTACCTCTGTAAGTCCGAGGTTCGGGCGCTGCCCGTCTCTGTATAGTGCCCCGGGGAGGCTGCGCCGGCTGTTTGGGGACTTGCCGTCTCTGGATGGTGCCACGGGAAGGTTCTCTGATAATCCTCTCGCGGGACGTCCCGGCCGCCGGAACTTGCCTCCTTTGGATAATCCCCCGGAATGGCTCGGTCGGTCTGCGGCGTTCGTATCCGCGGGCCTCAGGCCTTATCCGCTGCATCCTCGGAATCGCCTGACCCAAGCGCCTGGCTGTCGGACCGAACCTGTAAGCGGCCCCCCGTCTGTGCACGGGATTATGTATCCAGGCATGAGTCTTGAAATTCCATCTACCCCTGTTGAATCTGTTGAACCGTTCCGTCCTGTGTATGTCTATGTCGATTCTGTGATGGTGCCAGTCCGGCCAGCACCAGGACGATATCCCTGCGCCGACAAAGATCCCGAAACCAAAGCCGATAACCCCGCTGGCTATAATCCCCCCGGGCGGGTAATACCAGTAATAGGGAGGGTAAGCGGGGTACCACCATGGCCCATAAACATAGAGAGGATTGTATACAGGCACGTAAATTACCCCCGTATCGGCAGGCTCTATCCGGATGACATTCTGCTCCACTATTACCTTCTGTTCACTTGTTGTCCTGAGGTTCCCTTCTTCCCGGGCTTTTCTCCGCAATTCCTGTATCATGTTCATCACGTCGTCCTGCTGTGCCAGAAAGGCATCCCCCAGCCTCGTGGTCCTCTCGAGATCGTCGCTCATGGCGTAGAGTATCGTCGGGAAATGACACAGCGTCTTCACACTGGAATCCCAGTCCTTTTCCTGAAGCGCCTGGTCAAGCTCGTCACCCTGGAGGCCTTCGTTCTGTTTCAGCCATCGCTCGGCCTCGACCACTTCGACGGGATATGTCGATGCCATCAATATCGCAGATATCACTGAATCGGGGTATAGTGCAATCGGCGCCAGCATCTGCGCAAGCTCTGCACTGGTAAACTCCGACTGTTGAGCAGTCTCTCCGGAATCCTGTGCCATTGCGGCAGGCGGAATAACAAGCATGAGTATAACCAGCCACGTCAGCGCTCGTGAAAGAATCCTTATAGCCTTCATATCGCCTCCTTTTCCAATTACCTCTTGCAAGGCATCGGCGATACCCTTTAATTTTTTGCTCCCTGATTGAATTATCTCACACGCCGCTGACGGCCGCAATACACTTTACTGCCTCTTTACAATTCTTTACCCCGGCGTTACATTGCTATTAACAGGGCTATAAGAAATCGGAATGGTCTATAGAATCCTTGCAGACGCCACCGTCATGGTCCACTTTTTCTGGATCCTCTTCCTCATTTTAGGCGCCCTTCCAGGGGTCCGGTGGAAGGCCGTAAGGATCATCCACATCTCCGGCCTCGTCCTTGCCATGGTCATCCAGGCATTCGACTGGTATTGCCCGTTGACGGATCTGGAGGTCTGGCTGCGTTCAAAACAGGGCCCCTCCGCGTCATATAGGGGGTCGTTCATAGCCCATTATGCGGAGAAGCTCGTGTATCTGGACCTGCCCCGCGAGGTCATACTGGCGGGCACAGTGCTGGTGGTTGGATTAAACGCGTGGATATACCTGAGAAGGCGGAAGACAGCGCATTAGGACAGACCGTTCGTTACGGCAGCGGGATCTCTTCCCCTGCGCAAATATCGAGTTCGTTTCGGCTGCCGGTGGAAAGCCGCATATTCCCGTGGTAAAGTCTGAAGAGGGGAAGGGAATCCGGTGTAAGTATCAGGGATTAGAGCCGGCAAAGGATAAAGCATCTTTTGAAAAACCGACGCTGATTGCGTTATGCGCAGAATCGAAAGGAGGAACGTGATGAAGGTGTTTGAGATCAGGGGCGCCTTCGGCCTGGACAATCTTGTGCCCGCCGAGCGGCCGGAACCGGTGCCGGGGCACGGGCAGGTGCTGATGAAGGTACGTGCGGTCTCTCTGAACTACCGCGATCTGCTGACCGTGAAAGGACTGTATAATCCTAAACTCCATTTGCCGCTCGTCCCCTTTTCCGACGGGGCGGGAGATGTCGTAGCAGTCGGTGAGGGCGTGACGAGCGTGAGGACGGGAGACCGGATTGCAGGCATATTCATGCAGGCCTGGCTGTCGGGGGAACTGACCTCGGCGGCCGCCGGATCCGCACTTGGCGGAGAAAGGGGAGGAATGCTGGCAGAGTATGTCGTACTTGGTCAGGACGGGGTCGTGCCCGTACCGGAACATCTCACTTACGAGGAGGCCGCTACCCTTCCCTGCGCCGGGGTAACGGCATGGCATGCGACAGTCTTGCAGGAACTGAAACCGGGAGAAATAGTCCTTCTCCTGGGGACAGGGGGTGTTTCGATCTTCGCACTCCAGTTTGCGCGTCTCGCGGGAGCGACTGTGATCATAACCTCCAGCAGGGACGAGAAGCTCGAGCGGGCGAAAGAACTGGGGGCGGCAGACGGCATCAACTACCGGTTCGTACCTGAGTGGGGACAACTGGCCCATGAACTTAGCGGCGGAGAGGGTGTGGACCTCGTAGTGGAGGTGGGCGGAGCAGGCACCCTGCCCCAGTCCCTCAGGGCGGTCCGGAGGGGCGGGCGGATAAGCCTGATAGGCGTGCTGACCGGGGCCGAAGGAGGGATCAACCCCCGTCCCATAGTAATCAAGAAGGTACGCCTGCAGGGAATCTTCGTCGGCTCTAGGGAAATGTTTGAGTCAATGAACCGCGCGGTCACCGCCTCCGGTCTCCATCCTGTCGTGGACCGCGTTTTCCCTCTTGGAGAGGTAAGGGAGGCCCTCCGCCATATGGAACAAGGGGCTCACTTCGGCAAGATATGCGTGAAAATGGATGAGACCTGACATTGCCTGACTTCGCTATGGGAAATGCTGCGATCTAAAGTGTAAAATGTACGGATGAACAAAAAGGCCCAAGCAGGATCGAGCCGCTATCAAGATGAGAAGGTCTGAGCCGGGATCGCAGATCCTGCAGGGGATTCTGCCGGTCAAGCGAGCCCTGCTGTCGACAGACATCATCGCCGGTATCACCCTCTCGGCCCTGGCTATTCCGGAAGTAATGGGCTATGCCAAGATAGCCGGTGCCCCGGTAATCACCGGCCTTTACACGATGCTCCTGCCGATGTTTCTGTTCGCTTTTTTCGGCTCGTCCCGGCATCTCGTCGTGGGGGCGGATTCCGCCACTGCAGCTATTCTCTTTGCAGGCCTCAGTACTATGGCAGTTCCGGGATCGGCCCAATGGATGGGCTATGCCGGGGCACTTGCCATCATGGCGGCCGGCCTGCTTCTCCTGGCCCGGGTCATTCGTCTGGGATTTCTCGCCGATTTTCTCTCACGCACCGTTCTCGTCGGCTTTCTTACCGGTGTCGGTGTTCAGATTGCTCTCGGCGAGGTCTCCGGCATGTTGGGTCTCGCGGGACAGGGCCATGGCCCGGTCGGGAATATTATCAACGACGTTATGCAGATCAGGAATGTAAATCTTTACGATGTGGCTTTTTCCGTCGGTGGACTGTTGATCATCGCCGTAGCAAAAAGGATATCGAAGAAAATCCCCGGAGCAATGATAACGGTCATCTGTTCCATCGTGGTCAGCTCGGCATTTCATATGCAGGTCTATGGAGTTCACGTAATGGGCACAATCCCAAGTGGATTGCCGCGGATAGCCCTGCCGGCATTTGACTGGAGCCGGACGGAGAGATTGCTGCCGACAGCCTTTGCCATGTTTATAGTCATTCTGGCTCAAAGTGCCGCAACTTCCAGGGCGTACGCCTCGCGACACAATGAACGGTTCAGCGAAAACAGAGATCTGATCGGCCTGAGCCTGGCTAATATAGGTGCCGGCTTGTCCGGGACCTTTGTTGTGAACGGAAGCCCCACCAAGACACAGATGGTCGAGAGTGCCGGCGGCACGAGCCAGCTTTCTCAGATCACGGCCAGCATCTTCGTCTTCATGGTTCTCCTTTTTCTGACGGCTCCTCTCTCCTATATGCCCGCCGCAGTTCTTTCCACAGTGGTTTTCCTTATCGGGATCGAACTGATCGATATCAGGGGCATGAGGAGGATCTTTTTCGAACGCCCATGGGAGTTCTGGGTGGCCCTCATCACTTCCCTGTTCGTGGTCTTTGCGGGCGTCGGAGAAGGCATTGTTGCGGCGATGTTCCTCTCACTTGTCGCTCACACCAGGCACGGCTACAGGCCCAAGAACGCGGTAATCAAAACAAACGGAAAAGGAAGGTTTCAGCCCCTGCCGGTTTCCGGTCCTGAACAGCTCGAACCCGGCCTCATGGCTTACCGCTTCACCCACTCAATGTACTATGCAAACACCGAACAACTGTCGAAGGAAGTCTACCGGCTGGTAGAAGGGGCCAGCCCTCCCCTCTCCTGGTTTTGCATAGACGCCAATGCCGTCGACGACATCGACTTTTCCGCGGCGGAAACGCTGACGTCAATTGCGGTATCTCTGAGGAACCGCGGGATACGGCTGGTGTTGTCGGAGGTCTCCGACAATGTCCGTGCCGAGTTGGACCGCTCGCAGCTGACCCAATTGATAGGCGAGGACTCCTACTATGACTCGCTCACCGATGTCCTGAACGATTACCGACGAAATAAGAGCTGGATTAACAGGCGGCCTGACGATGCCGCTCCTCCGGCAAATAAGGAATCATAACAGTTGAAAAGGCAGCGGTCGTGCCCTGTGTTCACTATCCGGATTCTTTTATCCTTGCTCTTTGAAGAAGTCGAAGGGTTTCCTCATAGATGATCTTCCGGGGCCCGATGGCAATAATTTCAATAATGCGCCCTTCCTTTGAAGTCTTATAGACGACCCTGAGTTTCCTAACCCTAAAATTCTGCAGCCCTGAGCATTATTACCATCCGGCGGCTGTCCATCTTCGGACCTAATTCTACTTTCGCGATATCCTCCACAGATATCACGGCATGATCCCGATCATTTTAAAAGCACAACCCGGTTATGTGGTATAGTTAGATATGAGAACAGCGGCCTTCTTAACTTCTTTAGTGAAATATTCCATTATCCTTCCATTATTGGATACACTCTCTTTCCCTCACAGGGCTGCCATTATATAGCCCACAACCGTCTTTACACAGAGGCTCGGGTAACCATTTTTAGCAGTCGGGGAGTATTGCTTTTTAAGTATGCCGGAGTTCGTCTGACGGAGGACTTCCCTGGATGAGAATAGGATGATGTCTCCCTTTTTAAATGTATTCCACTGTTGGCGAAACAACGGGATCTCGTGATTCTTCTTATTGCCGAGCGCGTAACTTAGCAATGCCCCGCTTTTCAGCGAAAAACAGGCGCAATTGCGTGCCATCGGAAATCCGCATCCCAACTTCTGTGTCGCCGACTGAGGCCAAACCTCTTGGTTAGCTAACGTATCGGGCATGCTGACTCCCGTCCCGTCAACTACAATGACTCGCCGGTTGTTCATCAAGCCGGGCTCAGGCATCTCCTCAAGTCGAGTAGCCGCATGCTCAAGGATGTCACAGAGCATCTGTTCATCCAGCTTCTTGCGGGCTGCACAATACGCAGCAGTTGAGGACAAAGGCACTTTGACGCCCTTGATGGAAGCATACGATTGAAGCTTGCGAATCACTTCTTTGCAACCTCCGTCGGCATCCAGCACCTGACTGAAGAAAGCCCAGAAGGTATTCTCCTTGGAAAAAAGCCTTCGGCGAGTCATGGCCCCGTCCTTCTCTCTACCTGATATAATAAGGCATGAGAGACGATGAGGCAGCGAATGTCCGCCTCGGATAACGTATATTTGGATAACCTGTATAACACCTTGACGAAAAAGGCGCAGACAGCCAATAAGAATATCACACGGGAAATGATCGAAGATTGGGTAGGGGACGCAGGTCCTGTTGATGAACAGATAGCCTTCATTTCTGCAGCCCTTGTTGAATGTACTGCAGAAGAAATGATAGATGATATTCTTCAGTTAATGTATCTGGACAACTGATGGAGCCTGAACCGATGGATGTGAAAGAGATTCAGGATGCGGTGCGCCGCAAGTACGTTGAAGTCTCAAGTTCTGCCGCGGGGAAGTTCAATTACCCCACCGGGATGGATGGTGCAATCCAGCAAGGTTATGATCCGGCAATTATCCGGAGTATGCCCGATGAAGTGCTTGAGTCTTTTTGCGGAGTGGGTAACCCGTTTACAGCCGGTCCGGTCAAAGCGGGAGAAACCATACTTGATGTCGGATGCGGTGCCGGATTTGACCTCATTGTCGCAAGCAGTTTGGTTGGGCAAAACGGCAAAGTATGTGGAATTGATCTCACGCCGGAAATGGCAGAGAAGGCCAAAAGTAATCTGAAGAAGTATGGAGTTCAAAATTATGATGTCCGGACAGCGGGAGCGGAGTCCATTCCATATCCCGACGACACCTTTGATGTAGTGATCTCAAACGGGGTGTTGAATCTTTCGCCCTTGAAGGAAAAGTGCTTCAGGGAAATATACAGAGTCTTAAAACCCGACGGCCGCCTTCAGTTTGCAGATATCATTCTGAAGGAACAATGTGCCGGTGCTATGTGCAGCACCCTTGACGCATGGTCAAATTGAATAGGCGGTGCGATCTCAGTTGGAGATCTGACTGGCCTGATGAAAAGCGCGGGGTTTGTTCACGTGGAATATGTCGGCGAGACAAACGTGTCCACTTCACAATTTACTGCGGGAGCCTTGTTTAAAGCAGTCAAGGGGAATAGTTAATGCACCCGGGAACCGGGGAGGAGGTGCGACTTGCGTGACGTTGATGAGTTAGTTAACTTGTTTATTAATCTGTTCCGAGCGCATTTGGTTACGAATTTTCATTTGTATTCCGCAGTATTCTCAGCTGCATCCGACGTGAGAGTTCCTGTGAGTTCGTAAGGCGAGAGGAGTTTTCTCTCGTTCGACGAATGGGCCGTCCTGCTTACGGCCCACTCCTGCCATTGCCTTCGGCTTCCCGCTGATTTGAAGCTCAAGGACTTCGATCTTCTTCTTTCTTGTTAGTCTTTTCAAATCATATTCGAGCCTTCTCGCTTCTCCAGCATTCCTGCAGGGTATTGTTTTGACCAGTGCAAACGGTCTCCACGATCTTACAAATTTGCTGCCGATTCCGAGCTTATGCTTTTCCATCCTTTTCCCGATATTATTTGTCATCCCGATATACAGAGAATCATTGCGGCACCTGAGCACATAGACGCACCAGGTTCCGCTATTCGCCTCCGTCCGCACTTCCGCGAACTCATTCAGCCAGATCTTCGGGGCCTTCCTCGCTTCCCTATCCACAAATGAGAAAACCCGGTGAACGATGTCGCGAGCGCGGGATCGGGAATGTCCTTTCACCTTTACCACGCGAAAGCCTGACTCGTTGTGAAATTCATAAAATGCGCGATAAAGGGAAGCATTGCCCAGCGGCCGGTTTGTCTTTTTCGAAAGGAAGCCTTCCGACATCAAGCGGAATTTTCTCCCAAGCAGGCCGGAAACGCACTGGGAATCGGAATATATGGTCAGGCTTCCATGTGGTCCCGGCGGGGTCTCAGCAAGAGCCCATAAGACGGTCTGAAGTTCGAGCCTTGTCGATGAAGCGCCTTCGAACCACCGCACCTTCAATCGCCCGGTTGTTTCGGTTCTTCCCAAAGCACCGGAAAGGGCTTCCAGAAATGAAGCAGAAAGCACGACATAGGCGCCCACGCCGAGCCTGAGGCCGGGACTTACACTCACATCGGTGAAAAGCGTTAAATCCTCTGTCAGTGCTTTCACGACACCAAACTCCTGAAGTCATTTGCATGCATTCTCTATCTTACCCCGGGCCGGGGACAACTTCACAGCAGACTTGCAGAACCGGTTATCGGTTATAAGACCGGCCGTTGACGTCAACATCGCCACTGCCGACCTTGCTATCCGCTCATACTTCTGCTAGCATTCATCATGAGGGACACAGGTTCCCGTAACGCAGGAATATGACCGGCAACACAAAAGGAGGCACACAATGGGAGACAAAGGCGGCAAAAAGGACAAAGAGAAGGACCGGAAACAGAAGGAACACAAACACGCAAAAGATCTGAAAGAGAAGAAGGCCAAACAACCCAAACGCGCTCTGAAATAGGGAGCGACATCAAGGTTCAAGATCTTCTTTAGGTAAGACACAGCTTCTATCTAATTCGCCTGTTCTATTATTGCAAGCACGGTAAGCATGAATTGAAAATCCGACCGATTAGAATTTGCATCATATAGCCCTCCGTTCGGCTACTGTGTTCCCCGACATACAGCATTTATTCTATACCTCGCCGCTTGGACCTGAGTCAAGAGCCAATACTTATTGGCGGTAGAACTCCAAACAATAAGAAGAACGGAAGGAATGTCAGTTACAGGAAACAAACTTGATGGTCAACTCCCTTCTTTCGGCGGCTTATCTCCTCAGTTGACCGCCTACGAGAACAGGGGCGGAATGTTCCTCGTCAGTTCCCCGATTTTAAAGAGACCCTCCGTATAAATAATTCTTGACATCTCCCTCGAATAGGACTATAAGTGAATTAAAGAAAAGCGCACCGAGCAAGTGGTGGTTTTGCCCTTCTCAGGTTCAGTATATTTGGTTGGATGGCCTGTTGAAAACACTGATAATGAGAGAGCAAACACCACTTTTCTTTATTGCCTTTATATCATTTATACGTCTATCCCTTATTATCCTCTAGTGCTGCTCTGCTAGTGCTGCTCTGCGGAAATACACCCGACACTCTCGGTTACAGGAAGAAAAGGAAATAAAACAAGAAGCCAACACCTTAGCCATGGGCGTGCATTAGATTGTTTCTAAGTGGTCGCTTCGACAGATGTTTTAGGCTTCCCCCTCACTTCTGGAGGCATGCTCACCACATCTGACCCCCGCGCCCTAACCCAGTTACTTAGTTCTAAGCCTCATCCACTCTAAGGCATTGGCCTCTTCTGATTTAACCATAGCTTTTCTTCCAGAGGTTGTCAAGCTCTTTTCTTCTGCGGACGGCTCAGCAAAGAAAATTTGATTTCAATTACTGTTTGTAACATGCACAATCATGTCACAAGACAACGGTGAGGGGTACAGGCAGTACGTATCCATTCATGTTTCAAGGGAAAACCGATTCTTTCCATGATAGAGTTGGCGGATTTGCTCACCGTAATGGGTGGCGGGGATGAAACGGCATGAGTGGGAGGTATCGTCCGGGAAACGAAGACGTCTTCAGAACGCACGATAGATGGCGATATAATAAGAAAAACGGTTGGTTGACGCATGCTGCAGGCCGGAACCGGCGGAGAAAAGTATCTGGAAACTGCCTGGGAGCGGAATGCTGCCGCCGAGATTAAATCCCGTGCTGTCCTTGCCGCCAGCCGTATCGGCCGTCTGATGAAAGATTTCACCGCCAAGATAAAGTTCTTCGGTGAAGGAATACTGAAGGAGTATACCCGAAAACCACCAGTTTCTGTTGCCATCCCCGGGGTTGACCCAGTAACCGCCCCCGCCATAGGTCATCCACTTCCCGAAATCCTTCTGCAACCACACCGGAAGGAAATATTGGGCCTTGCCGTTTCCCAATCCCTTGTGCGCGTCGCCGCTCGGAATTTCTACAAGTGGAAATGTTCCGACGTCAGGAAGCACATCGGTCTGATGGACAAAACGGTACTTTATCCCTAACTCCGTATCGCCATAACCGAAGTGAGATTCCTCCCCGAGAGGCGAGTTGAAGGCAGCCGGTATGATGACATGGAACATGGCATCAGGGAAAATCCCGTAATTGAATTCAATCGCCGGTCCGACCCCGTTGATGCCATCCTCGTCTCTCGTTCCCGCCGTAAAAAGATACACCTCCCCATGACGGTGTCCGACGGGCTCCGGATCGTCCGTTCGAAAGGGCGGACCGGCGAAGGCACTCGTCCATGGGGCGAGCAATACTGCAAATGCAAACACCCATACGATCTTTTTCACGTGGTTAATCACGTTTGTGCCTTTTCGAGAATCTACGAATGAAGTGTCCTGGACATTATACCCCATTGCTACTTCGGCAACTAAACATGACGGATTTTAAATACCAGTCTCTATTACCTTATGACCTATCTCATAATCACCGGCCTGACGGGATGTTAATATAAGAATATGCCACTGGACGCAATCACAAAACCCGCCCTCCGCACGGCTCATCCCGCAAAACTCTTCGTCGAGGTCACAACAAGGTGCAATCTCAAATGCGGTATGTGTGTAAAGCAAAACGGTGACGGGAATATTGCCGAGGGGACGATGTCGCCCGAAACTTTCGCCATGATCGAGCCTGCTTTCCCCCACCTTAAATCCCTTATACTCAGCGGCATCGGGGAACCACTCCTTCATCCTCACCTTGAAGAATTCATAAGCAGAGCAAAGGATTTGATGCCGGCAGGCTCATGGGCGGGTTTCCAGACAAACGGAATGCTGTTGAACGATGCCAGGGTGACATCTCTGGTGGACGCCGGACTTGACCGTATCTGCCTTTCCCTGGATGCGGTCTCCCCTGACAGCTTCCGCTCAATAAGAGAAGGCGGAGAGATGAGAGACGTGGAAGCCGCACTGGCGGCCCTCGACAAAGCAAAGCGACGGAGGGGGAGACAACATCCCGACGTCGGCATCGAGTTTGTTTTAAGGCGCGACAATATGGAAGAGCTCCCCTGCACTATTCGATGGGCAGCCGAACGGGACATTGCTTTCGCAATTATCACACAACTTCTTCCGTACAGCAAAGCGCTTGTGGGTCAGGCGGCGTATGACACAAACACTGCGGGAGCCATATCAATATACAAAGACTGGAAAGCCAAGGCGGAGGCACATGGGCTGGATATCCGGCGCTATCTTGATATCTTCAAGAAGTTTTCGCGAACCGAAGACGATCTGAAAATCATACGCCTTGTAGAGGAAATGAAGAAGGATGCCGCGTCTCAGGGCGTATTCCTCCACCTGGATCGACTCTTTGCAAGGGATGAAGAGTGGTTCGAAAAGGCTGAACGGATCTTCGAAGAGGCAAGGATGATCGCGGAAGAGAGCAATATCGATGTCATACTGCCCGAAACAAAACCGCGAAACAACCGGAAATGCGACTTCGTCGAGGCGGACAGTGCCTTCGTATCATGGGATGGAAACCTGCACCCCTGCTATTTCCTCTGGCACGGGTACAGCTGCCATATCGGGGGATGGGAAAAACATGTCAAACCATGGGTCTTCGGCAACGTTAATACGAGGGACATCATCGGAATCTGGAACGACCGGGAATGTGGTACTTTCAGGAAAGGCGTTCTACGATACAATTTCCCCTTCTGCTTTGACTGCGGATTTGCATTGTGCGACTATGTAGGAGACGGGGATTTCCAGCAGGACTGCTACATCAGCCCGGTCCCGTGTGGGGCATGCCTTTGGTGTACCGGGCTTTTCCACTGTCTTCAGTAGAAGCTGAGACCCTGCCTACAAGCCCCTGTTTTCTTTCCAGTAGCTATATTCGAAAGGCCATTCTTCCTTGCGCCAGTCCATGAGCGCATGCATGCGCCTGCGGAAGGCATTCCGGCGTTCGTCCACTTCAGGCAGGACTTCTCCGGCCCGCCACGCTGTAACCAGCCGTTTGCCCAGCGAAACGGCCCTCGCCCGAACCTTATCCGTAAAGCCACCGTCCGGCATGGCCGACATCATGGCCCACACTCCACCCACCGGCGCCGCCCCGGTGGTAATGAGAAAATGGTTCATATACTCCGCGACGGTATCTTCGTCACCACCGCCCGAGGTTACGACCGAGGCCCCGTATTTGCCCCAGAACTGCATGCAGTGGATAACCCCGCAGCACCGGTCCATGAACGCCTTGAGCTGTGCGCTGACATTGAATATATAATTGGGGCTCGCCACTACCAAACCGTCCGCTTCCAGAATCTTCTCCTTGATCGCCTCGAAGTCGTCCTTCTGCACGCACCGACCTTTCTTGTGGCAGGTGTCGCAGGCCCGGCAGGGCAGCACCGTGTCACCTTTCAGCACCACCGTCTCTGTCTCGGCGCCTTCAGCCTCGGCGCCTTCAAGTACGAGACGGAGAAGTCCGGCCGTGTTCCCCCTGAGCCCGTGGGGGCTGCCAAGCAGCGAAATGATTTTCATAAGCGCCTCCTCTCAAACAAGAATTTCTTCTTAGTTTATCATACGTCCATTTCCGGTTTTCATTCCAGTGTAGTATTTGAAAATGAGACCTGCCTTTGATAGAGTTGAAGTAAAGGTTCTCATGGGCCGGGAGGCAGGAGATAAGGCCACAGGCAGTTCTTGTCCATGCGAAAAAAGGCCGGTGAAGGACCATACTAGGAAAGGATAATGAAGAATGAACTGTCCGCGGGATAGAGAGGAGCTTCAACCCTCAACTTACGAAGGCCATATCACCGTCCATACCTGTCCGGGCTGTGGGGGCATATGGCTCGACAAAGGAGAACTTGAGGAGATAGAGGAGATCGTCGGGCACGACTATACGAGTGAGCTTTCCAGGATCCCGGATTTTATCGGTAACGCCTTCGAAATGGCCAGGCAGCTAAACTCCCGCGACATCTCCTGCCCCGCGTGCGGCACCCCCACCGAGAGCGCCGAGTATGCCTACTGTTCCCAGGTCGTTATCGACAGGTGCCCCAAATGCGGGGGGATCTGGCTCGATAAGAAAGAGTTGGAGGCAATCGAGGTATTCTATGAAAAGTCACGCAAGGAAAGCCGCAAACTTCGCCTGAGCTTTCTTAAAGGTCTGCCTCGCAAATAATTCAGCACCGTTCCCGACCGGCTCCTGCCCTGAAGAAGTAAATATAGATCATTTTATATTCAGAATTAGAAAATTGACAGAAAGTCCTGTTCCTGTTAAAAAGAGGTTATAGGGGAGGTGAACATTATGCAGAGAATGAACTGCTGGGAATTCAAGAAATGCGGGAGAGAACTGGGAGGAAGCGTGGCTGACAAACTGGGGATATGTCCCGCTTCAACAGACACAATACTTGAGGGGATCAACGGAGGTGTGAGCGCCGGGCGTGCCTGCTGGGTGGTCGCGGGTACCATGTGCGACGGACTCGTTCAGGGTTCTTTTGCCCGGAAATATAAGGACTGCGGGCTTTGCGATTTCTACAATACCGTAAAAGAGGAGGAGGGGGACAGCTTTCTGATGACGGTAGATCTGCTTAAGATGATCGAAACGCGCTAGCGCACTGCCGGCGACACTTTGCGTTAATCGGGCACAACGCCTCACAGCGCCGATGCAAGAAAGTCGGGCCGGCCATTTTGGGTGAGAGGTCTTTACTTTACGGTCACGGAACTTGCCTGGGGGCCCTTGTCGCCTCCTTCCTCGACAAAACGGACCTTCATCCCGACCTCCAGCCCCCCGAAGTCTTTGTTTATTACGCTGTTTTCATGAAAATAGATCTCGCGTCCCTCCTGAGTCTCGAGAAAGCCATACCCGTCATCAGGGAAAAGCCTGATTATGACAGCGTGATTCGGCCCCTCGTGGTATTTGACGTCACCACGCTGCTCTCTGGCGAAGTCTTCCAGTTTGCGCCGTGCGTCGCGGAAGGCGTCCCTTATTGCTACGTAAAGGTCCTTGTCGAGCTGGTTCTTGACGACCAGTTCGGAGCCAGGCACGGTCAAATAAATATGTACTGAGTATAGCTTCCCCTCATGCTGATGACGCCGGGGTGATTCTACCACCACCCTGCAACGCATTATGGCGCCGTAAAACTTGTCCAGCTTTTCCGCCTTCTCCGTAACCTCCGCCTTTATGACGTCGGTAAGGTCGATATCCCGTGCGGTAATCTGTAAAGGTATCTCCATAGTTCCTCCTCCTGATTCTCTTATATCACGGAAGCGGGCAACCGTCAATTCGAGCGCCTACGCGTGTCCTGAGTGCAGAGTCAAGCCGCCGATTATAGAAAATATTTTCTGTCATAATCTTTCAGTGCGATCTCAATATTTCTATTATGGCATCCAGAACTATCCTGTTGTTATCGGGAGTGGATGTTGCAAACCTCAGAAAATTATTCCCCAGTCTCTCTTGATGAAGAGGTCTGATATAGATATTTTTTTCTGACAGAGCCTTTGCGAATCGATCTGCGCTCATGTGGGGCACCTTACCAAGGAAAAAATAAGTCTCCGTGGGATACGTTTTGATCCCCAGATACTGCAATGACTCCGCAAATTCCCTTGCCAGGGCTCTCAGGGTCGTCACTCTTTCCGCGATCTCACTCAAATGGTCAAGGGAGGCCAGTGCTGCCGCTTCCGAAGTCCTTGCCAGAGGATAAGCATCATTATGATTGTCAAGATATTCTATCAATCTTTCATTTGTGATCGCGTAGCCGACCCTGCAGCCCGCCAGACTGAAGGCTTTCGAGAATGTCCTGGTTATGATAACGTTTTCATATTCCAGGACCAGATCCGTCGCCGCCTGTCCGCCGAATTCGATGAAAGCCTCATCTATCAGGAACATGACATGGGGATATTTCTTTATGACTGAAACATTTTCCTTTATATCAAGAATTGCTCCTGTGGGGTTGTTCGGACTGACGATTACCGCCAGAGTTGTGTCAGAAGGAATTTTCAACTCCTTCATATCAAAAAGGAAGTCGTTCTCCTCATCCAGAAAGATATGTGTCCTTTCTCCGGCGATCTCATCGAAAAGGTAATATGTGGGGGACAGCATATGCACTCTCCGTCCGTAAAGAAAAAAGAGCTGACGGAGTATGAGCTCCGAGCCCGCATTAACGTGGACATTTTCCACAGGAACCCCGGCATATTCCGATATCCTCTCTTTCAGCTTCCCTGAATATGGCTCCGTATAATGGTTGCTCAGATGCGCTTCTGCCTTAGCCGCCTCTATCGCCTCATCTATAGGAGGCAGGGGGTTTTCGCAAAGGGCGAGATTTATTCCTCCAGGCGGAAATCCTCCCTTTTCGAGTCTGCTTTTGTGCATGGAATCTCCTCTCTTGATTTCAATGCCAGGGGCATTCATGCCGTTCAAGAATATACCCTCTCTCTGCTGCCCCCGGTATGCAAGGCGGCAGGATGAGGGGCAACGGCTGCGCATCATCTGGTAGTGGCTTCGGGCTTCAGGGTTTTGCAGCTACTTGCATTCAAAGCCTTCGCCTATCTAATTCTCCTTCTCCGGCACTGGTAACTACCACTTCTTGCCGCATATGTTGCATTTGTATTCTTGCCCCACCTTTGTCATTATTATCAGCCTCCTTTGTCACGACTCCGATTACTCTTGCTTTTGGCTCATTATTCATAACCGGCGTTCGAAAAGGCTTTGTTTAAAGACCTGCGTCTTATCCGGTTTCAGCACAGGCCTGAGCAAAAAAGTCGTCCAATTTGGCCTCTGCCCGGTCACCCAACCAGGAGGAACATTTAGGCCCCTCTGTTCCGGTCTCACAATGCTTTATTTGGACTTTTCCAATTTCTTCAAGTCTTCCTCGGCGGCCTTTAATTCTTTTTTTAACATTTCTATGTGCGTTTTAAGGTCTTCCTTTTCCTCCTCCGGTGTCGGCTCCTCCATCCACCACGGCGGCGGAGGCGCAGGGCCATAAGGGCCGTAGGGATGATGCCAGCCATAGTGCTGACAGTATGGCCAATAGAGTCTTAAACGTCGTCTTGATCTTCGCGGCATGATTTTCACCTCCTCTCTACGTGGCGCGCGATAAACGCCCTTTGAAAGTTCTTTTATTTTTTAAAAATATTGAAGCCAGAAAGATCGCCGTGCTTGCCAGGATGATTAAGGGACCTGCGGGAAGTCCTGTCAATTTAAAAAGTAATATCCCCACGAAAGAAGATATGGAGCCGATAACCATCGCCCCGAAGGCATACTGGGATAAATTTCGGCTCAGGTTTCGCGCAGCGGAAGCCGGGATTGCAACCAATGCTGCAGTCAAAAGACCGCCGACCATTTTTACTCCCAAAGCGACAATAATGGCAATCAAGACCAGGTAAATCAGGTTGTATTCCCTGACATTTACACCCTCGGATCCGGCCAAGTCCTCAGAAACATTAATCAAAACCATCTTCGGATAAATCTTCTTTATTACGAAAAAAAGAAAAAGGGCAACAACCACAGAAATGCCGGTTTCCCAAGAGCCAACGCTTGAAATATCTCCCACCAGGGCCGTTTCTGCCTGCTCCACCGGCAGAAATAAAAAGGCGACGGCCACTGCCGAGGCAAAGACGACGGCGGTTAAGGCTTCCATTGGTAATTTCGTTTTCAGTTCAAACAACCAGATTAAAATAATTCCCAGGATAACAAAGGGGAAAGCACCGATCGAAACATCGAAACCGTACATTAAAGCCAGGGCTATTCCCGGCAGGGTCAAATGGCCCAAAGGCCCGGCTACGAGGGCCATTCTTTTGCTCAACATCAGAGATCCCAGATATCCGGCTGCGCCTCCTATAAAAATACCCGTTGTTATGCTTAATAAAAATTGACTTTCCATAGTCCTTACCGATGTTTGTGCTGATAATATTTCATTCCGCCGCCATAAAGGTTTTGGAGACTCTCCGGCGTGAGCACCTCACGGGGAGGACCGTAGCATACTGCCTGCCTGCTCAGACAGATAACATGGGTTGAAAACTGATACACCACGCTCAGGTCATGAGTAACCAGCACCATCGTTAAATGTCGCTCCTCCTTGAGTCTTGCCAGGAGATTGTAGATTGTTTCCTCGCCGCCGATGTCGATCCCCGTCGTCGGCTCGTCGAAGAGCAGCACCTGAGGGTTGCCGACAAGGCCCCATGCGATCAGTATCCTCTGAAACTGTCCGGACGACAGATCCCCTATCTTTCTCTCGAAGAACTCCTCGCCGAACCCTACTGCATGTACAATATCTCGCACCTCCTGTTCGGCGGCTCCTTTCAGGTCAAAAAAATCCATTACGCTCAGCGGTATATCCTTTATAAACGGCAGTCTCTGGGGCACATAGCCGATCTTGATCCCTTTTTCCCACGCTATTTCTCCATCGTAGGGCAAAAGCCCCAGCAGGCATTTCAGCAGGACCGTCTTCCCGGCCCCATTGGGACCCAAAATGGTAATGATGTCTCCCTTCTTCACGGTAAAAGAGAGGTGCTCAATAATGCTTCGGTGGTCCAACTCCACGTTCAGGTCTTGCACTGTCAGAATTAAACCGTTTTCCATGTATCATCCTCTGACAACCGGAGTTGTTTTTCTGCTATTGTCTTCTTCATGATCCCTGTGTCTCTCCTCCTGCCTCAATGCCACAAGCTCTCCCAGGTTTTTCATGTCCGTATGCCTCACTTCGACGCCGGCGTCCGAGAGCACATACTCGGGCCCCTTGCCGTCGAACAGTTCCTTCGTATAAACGATATCGACGCCCTGTTCGACAATCAACTCGGCCAGCTTGATGCCTTTACCCTTCTCAAGGCCGGAAAATGGGTTTTCGATTATCTCCTGTGTGAGTACCTTCCCGCTTGAGACGTCTGTGTTCCAGCACGCTATGAAGGGCGCGCTTCCGAAATGCTCCGAGATGTTGCCTGACCGGTCGCCGAGCGGCACGACGTATCTCACTTGCCCCTTCTCAATCGGACCGTATCTTATGATCACCCTTTCGATGAATGGAATGTCCCGTCTCACGGATTCTTCTATCCTGGCTATGACCACGTAAGCATCCTTCAGCTTCTTAACTGACAGTCTGAGGTCGATATACGCGAAGATAAAACGTCCCGAGTTCCGCGCGTTTATGGCAATAATCTGCTCCACTTCCCTGAAACCGCTTACGACGGTTCTTAACTTACCCAGAGTCGCTGCATCTACGGAAGCATCGAGCAGACTCTTCACGGAGTCCTTCATTATTCCGTAGCCTGACCTGAGAACGAAGACAATCACTATCAGTGCGGCCATTTTGTCCGCATGGGGGAAGACCCCCGAGACAGCAAGTCCTGCTGCGGCGACTCCGATCGGAGCAAGGTCCGACAGCCAGTGCTTCGAATCGGCCATAAGAGAAGGCGAGTTCAGTTCTCCGGCCTTTTTCTTTTCGTGCCTGGCAAAGAGATATACGGGTGCGGCCATCAGTATGAGGGCGACGATGGAGACGTCTATGTTTTTGAGGCTCTGTGCCTTCTCCACAAAAATGCCCTTTGCAATCTCGTACGCCATGAGAAAGATAAATATCGCGGATACGCCGGCGGCGATGTTCTCGGCCTTGTACAGACCCCATGGAAAACCGGGGGACTTCTTTTTTGAAAGTGTTATTCCGGCCCAGACCGAGAGAGCTCCGAAGACGTCCGTCAGGCTGTGTACCGCTTCCGAGAATACGGCAGTGCTTCCCGAATACAGGGCAAGAATGCCCTTGGCCGCCATTAGTGAGAGATTCAATGCCGTTGAATATGCGGCAGTTCTTTTTCCTTCATCGATATTCATGTTTTACCCGGTCACAGCAGTCGGAACACCTGAACGTCATAGCAGCATTTCCACCAGAGGCATTGAGATCTTCCGACTTTTGCTCTGCAAACGTATTGCGCCTATCCACTATCACTACCATCATCTCCTGAATATTCCGGAAAGGCTTCCACCCTCATTTAAGACCGCCTCCGCCACGCCGGCAAGTCTCATGATGCCTTTCGAAGCGGGCGCATCAGGATAGGCCTCGACCACCGGCATTGCCCTCGCCGTAGCCTCTGGAACACTCATATCGTAAGGGACTGCGGCGAGAATAGGGACACCGATTTGCTTTGCAAATTCCCTTATCAAGTCCTCTGATGCCTGATGCAAGCCGGCTTTGTTTATCACTATGCCCGAAGGCAGATCAAAATGCCTGATAACATCAAAAATTCTCCTGAGATCGCTTAAGGCTGCCGGTGTGGGTTCCGTTGCCGCGATTACGTAATCGCTTCCTTTTATGGCGGATATCACCGGGCATCCGGTGCCCGGGGGACCGTCAATAATTATCAGGTCGGCATTTATCCTTTCCCCTTCCTCTTTGGCCGCCCTTTTCACCTCATCGACAAGCCTTCCGGAGCTGCTCTCGCCGATCATGAGCTCGCCCGATACGATTACCGCATTATCGATATCAAATGTGGCAATATTGCCGTTTTTCATATCTTTGATCTCGATTGCCCCTTCGGGACAGACGATGGAGCAGGCGCCGCATCCTTCGCAAAAGTACCGGATCAGGACAGGAGCGCCGTCGGATACGGTTATAGCGGAGAACTTGCATGCTTCCACGCATTCGAGACAGCATGTGCATTTTTCACAGTTTATGAAGGCCTTCTCAGATGCCTTCACGTCCTTCGACGACCTCAGTCGTGCAGTGAAAAAAAGATCAAGGTTCGGGGCATCGACATCGGTGTCGGCCAGGACCACCTTGTGTTTCTTCATGAGTATGGCTCCCAGAGAGGCGCTAATCGCGGACTTCCCGACGCCGCCTTTTCCGCTGATGATCACGACTTCCTTCACTGCAGGTACTCCCTGGCGATATCTTCGGCTATCCGGCGCATACTGGATGAGTTGACTGCATCCGGAAACATGATAACGGCAGGAACCCCTTCCACGTGACTTTTGAGCAGGAGATCGTCCATCGGCAGCTCGCAGGATATCTCTGCATCAAAGGCCTTTGCCATGACGGTTATTTTTTCCCTGGGACCCGGGAGCTCCGAGAAATTGAGGATGATGCGTGCCCTGAGTCCGATGGCCAACAGGAGCTTGAGCGTTCTTTCGAGGTCATGTGCGCCGAGGGGTGTCGGTTCAGTTACGGCATAAACGGCATCCGCCATGCAACCTGTTCCTGAGAGCGTTTACGACCATGGAGCTTTCCTCGGCGCCGGGCATGAGTCTTCCGGTAAAAAGCAGAAGTCTGTCCCTTTCACTCATATAGGTTTCCCCCACCCTTCTTCTCTCTTTTCCCACTGCGTCCTCGGGGCAGTCGAGCATACATGCCTCGCAGCCGTTACAGTCTCCTATGAGTATCGGAACGCCGTCCCCCGGCTGAAAAAGCGCATTCCTCCTGCACACGTCAACGCATCTTCTGCAACCCGTGCATTTCCCTGCGTCGATCGTCGGCACGTTAACAGTAACGTCGAGGGGTTTTTCAAGGGTGATGCCGAGCATGATATGGTCGTCGGGGGCGTCTACGTCCGCGTCCGTGAGCGCAACTCTGTAACCCATCTCGGACAACGCAGCCGCAATGTTTACAGAAATCGTACTCTTGCCGACACCCCCTTTTCCGCCCGTGATGGCTATGATAGGGATATCAAGGGGCTTCCTGTGAAGGGCGGCAAGTATTCTGCCCTTGAGTCCGGCATCTACCATCTACCGCCCCTGAAACGTCTGCCGCCGCCCGGTCCTCCGGAGGGGACGGTCGCCTCTTTGTAAAAGCCTTTTTTGAACTTTTCCAGAGCAACCTTGATCGAATCAAACTCCGAGGCGCCTTCAAACACCTTTATGTGGGCCGCCTTCAATGCCGTGAAGGCGTTGGGGCCCACTATGCCGGTCAGGAGGGCCTCAGCCCCTTCATCGGATATTATCTGCGCCGCCCCTATTCCTGCCCCGTGGCCGGAGCGCATCGCCGTATTTCTTATGGATTTGGTCTCCAAAGTTTCCGTATCCACTATCACGAAATACGGCGACCTGCCGAACGTCTCCTCAACGCTTGAATCCAGGTCTTTTCCATCTGAGGTGATACAGAGTTTCATGAGGGCCTCCGTGGTAGGAGTACTCTGGGTAATCCTAAAATTATAGTTAATAATTAACTTATAGTTGAGTTCAGAGGGAAAGTCAAGGCGGACACCTCCGGCCGGCAAAGGAGCCGCTGTTGAAATCTGACGTATTCTGTGATAAGGGTTAATCAGAGGGTAACAGTTAGGCAAAATAAAACACTGGGAAGCACCCTTAAGGAGGTGGCAGTCGTGGATAAGTTCCAGGAATTTTCGATCAACCCTGACGCACAGTTTGCCCTGAAAAAAGCCTTTGAAGACGCGGAGAGGCAGGAGTCCATGGAGACAAACAGTTAAGGAAAACCGTGAGGTTAATGTCATGAAAGAAAAAGACATCAAGGAAATTGCAAGAAAGATGGGCGTCAAGACCGGCAAGATGAAAAAGACGGAACTCATAAGGGCCATACAGAAAGCGGAGGGGAATATCCCCTGCTACGCGACCCGGGGACATGAATGCGATCAGATAAATTGCCTCTGGCGGGAAGATTGTATCGAAGCGCTTCAGGCGTAGTCCCGGTGTGAGACGGAACGCGGCCCGCACATATGGGGTGGCTTCAGGCATTTTTTGGCTTCAGGGAGGATTTTATGGATGAAATTAGGGCCGACGATCTCGGGCCTCTGAAGGTCCTGCACTTTCACTTCCCGAGGACTGACTTCAGGGCTGTTCTTGTAATCGACAATACTTCACTCGGTCCGGCAATAGGAGGTCTAAGGATCACTCCCTCGGTGACGACCGAAGAGGTGATGCGGCTGGCACGTGCGATGACACTGAAGAATTCTGCCGCCGGCCTGCATCACGGCGGGGGAAAGGCGGGCATAGTCGCCTCTCCCGGTAACCCGCAAATAGAACGATTTATCAGGCTGTTTGCGAGGCAGATAAGGGACCTGACCGATTATATTCCCGGCCCCGACATGGGGAGCAACGAGCAGAGCATGGCGTGGGTATACGACGAAATAGAGAGGGCCGTCGGACTGCCGGAAGAGATGGGTGGGCTTCCCCTGGACAAACTCGGGGCAACCGGCTTCGGTCTGGCCGAATGCGCCGAGGTCGCTTGCCCCTATGCCGGTCTTCAACTTAAAGGAGCGCGGGTCGTCATCCAGGGGTTCGGAAGCGTCGGGAAAGCCGCGGCAAAATTCCTCGCAGCCAAAGGGGCCGTAATAGTGGCGGCCAGCGACACAAAGGGGACCGTATACAACCGTGGCGGGCTTGACGTAGAAGAGTTAATAGAAACAAAAGAATCTTCCAAAAGCGTCACTCACTTTAAGGAAGGAACGGTCCTCGGGATCCAGGACATATTCTCACTGGATACCGACATACTAGTCCCGGCCGCATCGGCCGATGTCATCAACGAAGGCAACGTGGACGGCATCAGGGCGAAGCTCATACTTCAGGGGGCAAACATTCCGGCAACGAAGGCGGCGGAAGAGGCGCTGCACGGAAAAGGCGTCCTTTGCGTTCCCGACTTCATTGCCAATGCCGGGGGTGTAATCATGGGGGCGATGGAGTACGGGCGAAAGGTCGAGCGGGAAGCCTTCGAGGCGATATCGACCAGGATAAAGGCAAATACCCGACTGGTGCTTGAAAAGTCTACGGGAGAAAAATTGCCGCCAAGGCAGGCTGCTATCGAGTTCGCCGGCGAGCGCGTCAGGCAGGCCATGAAATACAGAGATACCCTTTGACGCCGAGGGGCATCATCACTCCGACGCCCGTCTCCTCTGTTGAAACCCGCTGCCGCAATAAATTATCCTAATAAATCAAAGTGCTTTTGTTCAGGAGGAAGACTGTATGCTGGTAGGTATTATCTCTGACACCCACGACAACATGGGTCAGATAAGAAAAGCGGTGGATATATTCAATGCAAAAGACGTGGGGCATGTGGTCCATGCCGGCGACTTCACTTCTCCGTTCACTTTCAGAATATTGAAGGGCATCAGGGGCGGATTCACCGGGATCTTCGGCAACAACGACGGCGACAAGCTGCTGCTTCAGAAGATGTCCGGCGGAATGGTATTCAACCAGCCCCATATCTTCGAACTGGACGGGAAACGGATCATCATGATTCATGAACACCACATCGCCGACGCCCTCGCCGACAGCGGCCACTATGATATCGTCATTTACGGTCATACGCACAAGGCGGAGATCAGGAGGAAAAAAGACACCCTTGTGATAAATCCCGGCGAGGCGGGCAGCTGGCTCTACGGAAAGTCAACGGTAGTCATCCTGGACACGACGGCGATGAAGGCGGAAATCATTAGCCTTTAGCCCGGGGCATTAAATCCACAGCAGAGCACACTATTGAAGGCCCACTTGCCATCGGGGCGGAACAGGGGAGGACCGAACCCGGATTGCGAGGAATTGATATTAGAACCTATCTCAAAATCGGTTCCTGGTTGAATGTTGTCATTCCCGCAAGCGAAGCGCGCCTGCCTGCCGGCAGGCAGGTCGGGAATCCTTCTGAAAACAAAGAAAGATTCCGGACAAGCCGGAATGACAAAAGAAGTGGATATCATGAAATTTCAATTTTGAGATAGGTTCTAGTCTTATCTTGCCCGCGATTTTAACTCTTGCGCCACGAAGAATCTCCGACCTCTCTCGTGTAGTTCCGCTCTCAGCGCATAGTGCGAACCGCACCATTTCTCTTTGTCATTGTTCACTTTCCTGTCCTCATGTGAGTTTTGTCAACCTACCCACGCCCTTGATAGAAGCGAGATTTGAAATATCGTGATCGGACCGAAATTCCAAAGTTCCCTAAGCCGCTTCCGTGGATACGCTGCGAGAAAGGCTTTAAACTTCTCCGCACCAAACCAGCCAACCGACATGGCCCACACAAACTCTCCGGCTTTAATGTCCTGCGATGCAGAGACTGCAGCGAGTTCGCGCTCAAAATTATCCGGCGAAAAAGCAAAAGCTTTTGACCAGGCGACACGGTATTTCCCCATCCGGCCCTCAAATCCCGGGCTCTTGAAATGATCACCTCCCAGGTAATAGGCCAGGACGTAATGGGTCATGTCGTCAACAACAAGAAGCGTGCCTGCCGGTACCTTCTTGTTGAGTTGTGCCAAAGCTGCCTGCATATGTGCGTCTGACATTCCGCGCCTGATATTCGGGGGCGGCTGAACAGACAGCAGCCATATCGGGACCAGGATTATTCCAGCCGCCAGTGCAAGCGACAATCTTTTTAGTGAAAAAAGGCGCACAAAACAGAGCGCAATTCCAGCAACCGCAAATGGCAGGAGATAACTCAAATGCCGACTTCCTTCAAAAGGGTAAATTCCCACGATCGCTCCAGCGCATCCAACAATGAAAGGCAGTACCAATAAGGAAGAATGGTGGCGTTCATTTGCCCGTGGCGGATCGGAGCGACGCTTCAAAAGAAGGCTTGCGACACCCAGCAGGAAACAGATAAGCGCGACAATCCCGGCCAACCGCCCCCCTGCAATATAAGTGAAAAAGTCCAGGCTGTTTCCGGTTATAAACGCGGTGATCGTCCCTCTGCCGGGGGAAAAATATCCCCTCTTCAAATAGCCTTGTATCTGCTGCTGTGCAAACCCGCTATCAATCAGCCACCTTATGTGAGTTATATACAGCAGAATGTAGAAGCCTATAACGCCGACTTGCGATATCACCCATAATGCTTTGACCTTTCCGCCATGTTTCTTCCGCAAAATGAGGATTGAAGCGTAAATTCCAAAGGCCAGGACAACCCAAATGGCGCTATAGTGCGTGAGTATTGCACCATAGAGGAAAGCAGAATATAAGAAACCTGACCATAATGAATCGCCCATCAGGAACCTTTGCAGACAATATAACGCGCCGCATATAAAAAACAGCAAGAGAGCGTACTGCCGCACTTCAGATGCGGCGACAATCATGGCAGGAGAAAATGCCAAAAGTAAAATCCCTACAATTGCCTCGATTGGGCCGTAGGCAAGCTGGATCCATTTGAAGGCAAACCACAGCGCGCCCGTGCACAATAAAGCACTCAGGAGACGCAGGGCAAAGACCGATTTCCCGAGTCCCAGCCATAAAT
>JARRRD010000011.1:0-32669 GCA_037381085.1 Candidatus Sulfobium sp. | reverse complement strand
GCATCCAGGACCGTGAAGGATGTGCTTGCCGCGATAACTGTTCCCCTTATAATTCTCGGCAGCAACCATGCCGAGAAGGACTCGGCGGTCCTGGTGGCGGTCTCTGAAGCTGCAAAGGGAAAGAATTGCGTCATAGGGAAGGCGCAGGAGGCGAATTACAAGACCATAGCTGCCGCCGCAATGGCTAACAATCATAAACTCATCGCCATGTCGGAACTCGACATCAACCTCTCGAAGCAGTTGAACATTCTGATAACCCAGATGGGGTTCGAGAAAGAGAGACTCATTACCGACCCGATGTGTTCGGCTCTGGGATACGGTCTTGAATATACCTACTCGGTGATGGAAAGGATAAGGCTTGCAGCGCTTACGCAGAACGATGCTATTATGCAGCCTCCGATGATGGGGGACGTCGGCATGTATGTATGGAAGATCAAGGAAACCCAGGCATCCGAGGCCGACATGCCGGAGTGGGGCTCAGCCGAGGAAAGGGGAATCGCGTGGGAGGCTGTCACGGCGGCTTCGCTTATGATATCGGGCGCAGAATTGCTGATAATGAGACATCCGAAGGCCGTGGAAGCGGTTCACAAGATGGTCGAGGAACTTAAATAAGAACGTTATGGGTGGTCCTTTACACGCGATAAATTACGCGCATTGCACATCAGGGAAGGGATCACGAAAGAACCGGAGGTTTTGATATGGCTTTATCGGGCGTTGAAATATTCAAACTTTTGCCAAAGACAAACTGCAAGAAATGCGGATATCCGACCTGTCTGGCCTTTGCCATGAAGCTTGCCCAGAGACAGGCTTCTCTTGATTCCTGCCCGGATGTTTCCGATGAGGCGAAGAAGGTACTTGGCGAGGCCTCGGCCCCGCCTGTGCGGCCGATTACTTTCGGCACCGGCGACAAGGCCGTAAAGATGGGAGAGGAGACGGTCCTCTTCAGGCATGACAAGAAATTTGTGAATCCCTGCGCGTTCGCGGTTGAGATCCAGGACACCCTTGCCGAGGCTGACATAGCTGGTGTGGCCGGGCAGGTAATGAATTCCGAGATAGACAGGGTCGGACAGAAACTTAGGGTCGACGCCATCGCCCTGACCAACCCGTCGGGCGATGCCGGAAAGCTGGAGGCGGCCGCGAAGACAGTGGCTGCAAAGGCCCCGGGCGTGCCCGTGATTATATGCACGGAAGACGCGCAGGCGGCCGAGGCGGCAGTAAAGGTTTTCGCAGGCCAGAAGCCGGTCCTCTGCGGCGCCAACGAGTCCAACGCGGAGGCGATGGCGAATGTCGCCAAGGCCAATAAGGCGGTACTCGGGGTATCCGGAAAGGGCCTCGAGGAACTGACTGCGCTGACCGAGAAGGTGAAGTCACTCGGTGTAGAGGACATGGTGCTGGATTCGGGTGCCAGGAGGGCGAAAGACATACTTGAGCACAATACATTAATCAGGCGGGCGGCCGTAAAGAAGAACTTCAAGCCGCTGGGATATCCGATAATAAACTTTGTACAGAGGGACGATGCCCTTCTGGAGTCGCTTATTACATCCGTCGGGGTGACGAAATATGCGTCGATCGTCGTGATGAAGAATATCGAAAAGTGGAAGAATGTCGCGCTCTTTACTTTGAGACAGAACATCTATACGGACCCGCAGGTGCCCATGCAGGTCGAACAGAAGGTCTACAACATAGGAGAGCCTAAGGCCGAATCGCCCTTGTTCATCACCACCAATTTCTCCCTGACATACTTTATCGTGTCCGGCGAGATAGAAAACAGCAAGGTGGCCAGCAGGCTCGCGGTGATGGACTGCGAGGGGCTCTCGGTACTGACCGCATGGGCTGCCGGCAAGTTCACCGCTTCAAAGATTGCGCAGTTTATTACCGAGAGTGGAGTGGATAAGGAGATAGCGAGCAAGGAGCTGATCATCCCCGGCTACGTGGCCATCCTGAGCGGTTCGATAGAGGACAAACTGCCTGGCTGGAAGATAACCGTAGGTCCCCGCGAGGCCAACGCGATACCGGCTTTCCTGAAAGGCCGGGCGGCGTAGTTGATGGGCGGTGGCCGTCGGACGGTCCGTGGGTCAGGTTGATTTTATACAGCAATAAATTAAAAAATAGAAGTAACGAGTTAGGATGGGAGATTCCAACTTCATGATCCCCCCGTCCCCAATCCAGAGGAGGTCAGGATGTCAAAGTTAATAGCCTCGGCGGCTATACGTGGTTCGCACAATCTTGTAAAAAGGGCAGAGGAGATGCTGGAAAAGGCGATTGCCGCGCACGGCGAGAGTTATGCCTTTGAGTTTCCTGATACTGCTTTCTATCTCCCGATGATTTATGCGATTACGGGCTTCCCGGTCAAGACTATCGGGGACATGAAAACGGCGCTTGAAAGCGCCAAGATATATCTTCATCCCGTACCGGAGGCAGAACTCTGGAAACCCTATCTGGGCGAGGCCCTGGATGCGGGCATGCTGACGCTCTTTGCCGAAGAGATCATATTGGCACTCAGATATATCGAAGGTCTGGAGCCCTGCAAGGACCCGGATACGGGATACGAATACAATGGCTTTATCACGGACACAATTCAGCGTAACCTCGGCATCCAGCTCGTTGACGGGACGATGCCGGGTTTTGCCGCGATCATCGGGGCGGCCCCGGACGAAGACAAGGCGGTGAAGATCGTCAGGGAGCTGCAGGAGAAGAATATCCTGACCTTCCTCTCGGGGCACAGCAACGGTAACAGCGTGACCCGGCAGCTCCTGAACAAGGGCGTCGAACTGGGGTGGGAAACGAGGATCGTACCGCTCGGTCCGGATACGGAGCATACGCTCTACGCCCTTGACTGGGCTGTCAGGGCATCGCTTATATTCGGGAACAAGAAGCCCGGCGACTATAAGGAGCACCTCAAATACCAGAAGGACAGGGTCTTCGCCTTCGCGCTGGCACTCGGCGGACTGGACGATATCAAGTGGTCTACCGGTGCGGGCGCGATCAACATGGGATTCCCTGCAATCTGTGACACTGACGAACCTGTCATACACCCAACGGGCGTCTGTATATATGAGGAAGTCGACAAGGAGTTCGATCACGACAAGATCGTCCAGAAGGCGATAGAGGTCAGGGGACTGAAGATCGTCGTCGAGAGACCGCCGATACCTGTTGCCTACGGGCCTGCCTTCGAGGGCGAGCGGATAAGAAAAGAGGACATGTTTATCGAGTTCGGCGGACAGAGGACGCCTGCCTTTGAGTGGGTGCGGACGAAGGAGCTCGAAGAGATAGAGGACAACAAGGTCGTGGTCGTCGGAGAGAACTGGCAGGAGAGGTTCGAGCAGGGCGGCAAGATGCCCCTCGCCATCGTGATAGACGTGGCCGGAAGGAAGATGCAGAAGGACTTCGAATCGGTCATCGAGAGGAAAATCCACCATAACCTCAACGAGGCCCAGGGATTGTGGCACATGGGGCAACGCGATATAAACTGGGTGAGGATAAGCAACAATGCCAAGAAAGACGGGCTTAATCTGGAGCACATCGGCATTATCCAGGCGACGATGACCCACGCGAGGTTCAAGTCCATCGTGGACAAGGTCCAGGTGACCCTCTATGTTGACGAAAAGGACGTGCTCGCCATCCAGGAAGAGGCGAGGACTGCGTACCATGAGCGCGACCAGAGACTCGGGAGCATGACTGATGAGGCCGTCGATACATTTTACTCCTGCCTTCTCTGCCAGTCCTTTGCGCCGAGCCATACCTGTGTGATCACCCCTGAAAGGCTCGGTCTCTGCGGCGCTTATAACTGGCTGGACGGCAAGGCCGCATACGAGATCGACCCTACGGGCGGGAACCAGCCTATCACAAAAGGTGACGTCCTCGATCCGGTGAAGGGCAGGTGGAGCGGCGTGGACGAGTATCTCAAGCAGGCTTCCGGCGGCGCCATCGAAACTCTGAACGCCTATACCATCATGGACAACCCTATGACCTCATGCGGTTGCTTCGAGTGCATCATCGCGATCGTGCCGGAGGCCAACGGGGTGATGATCGTTCAGCGCGGCCATACGGGGATGACGCCTGCAGGTATGAAGTTCTCGACCCTCGCCGGCAGCGTCGGCGGCGGCATGCAGACACCGGGCTTCATGGGTATCGGCAGGAACTTCATCACCAGCAAGAAGTTCCTTTATGCAGACGGAGGACTGAAGAGGATCGTATGGATGACGAAAAACCTCAAGGAAAGTCTGAAGGACGCTTTCAATGAGAGGGCTGCCGAGGAGGGAGTGCCCGACCTTCTGGACAAGATCGCCGATGAGACGGTTGCGGAAGATTCGGAGAAACTCCTTGAGTTCCTGTCGGGCGTGGGACATCCTGCACTCGAGATGGACCCTATGTTCTGATGATAAAGAAGTCAGTTTGTAGCGAGTATAAATTGTGTGAATCGCTGATAAGTCTGTCATTTACGCAAGCGGAGCGCCTGCCGGCCGGCAGGCAGGCGCCGGGAATCCTTCTGTAAAGCCATCGGAAAGATTCCGGACAAGCCGGAATGACAGGAGACAGAAATTCAGTAAGGAGGATATATGTCAGAGAACATAAAGAGCGCGAACAAGGCTGCGGAAGAGATCATCGAATGGGGTGAGTCTCATAAGATCGAGACCTGCTTTGACAGGGCGCAGAAGCTGAAACCCTGCCCCATCGGTGCGAGCGGCGCCTGCTGCAAGGTCTGTCACATGGGCCCCTGCAGACTCGTTGGCAAGAACGCGGAGGAAGAGGCGAGAGGTGTTTGCGGAGCCACGCTGCCTACGGTGGCTGCCAGAAATTTCCTCAGAATGATCGCTGCCGGAACGGCCGCCCACTCGGACCATGCAAGGGGAATGGCCTTCACTCTTCTTTCAGTGGCTAACGGTGAGGCGAAGGATTTCAAGATCACGGACGTGAGGAAACTTTACCGTGTGGCAGGTTATCTCAACATCGAATTCGAAGGCAGGCCTGTGAACGATGTCGCGCGAGATGTTGCGACCATGCTCATCGATGACTTCGGCAGGCAGAAGGGCGAGATAAACTATCTGTCCCGTGCCCCAAAGAAGACACAGGAGAGGTGGAAGAAGTGGGGCATAGTGCCCCGCGGTGTCGACAGGGAGGTGTGCGAGGCCATGCACAGGACGAACATAGGTGTGGACCACGACCCGGACCACCTACTCCTTCACGGGCTCAGGACATCATTGGCTGACGGCTGGGCGGGAAGCATGATTTCCACGGATGTTACCGATATCCTTTTCGGGACGCCGATGCCCCAGAAGGCCGAGGCGAGCTTCGGCATATTCAAGGAAGACGAGGTGAACCTCATCGTCCACGGTCATGAGCCGCTCCTTGCCGAGATCATGGTAGATGTGACACAGGACCCGGAGATGGTGGCATACGCGCAGTCCAAGGGTGCAAAGGGTATCAACCTCGGCGGCATGTGCTGTACTGCAAACGAGGTCCTGATGAGACACGGCATCCCCACTGCGGGCGGTTTTACAAACCAGGAACTGGGGATCATGACCGGTCTGATTGACGCCATGACCGTCGACGTGCAGTGCATTATGCCGGCGATTGCGGAGCTTTCGAAGAAATTCCATACAAAGGTAATCACCACTTCCGAAAAAGCGAAGATCCCCGGAGCGGTCCATATTGAATTCGACGAACACAGGGCCGTCGAGGTTGCGAAGGAGATCGTGAAACTGGCTATCGACAATTACGGCAACAGAAAGGCCGAAGGCAGCCACATTACCGACAAGTTCCCTGTGATCGCCGGTTTTTCCCAGGAATACATAGAGTATATGCAGGGCGGTACCTGGAGGGCGTCTTTCAGGCCTCTCAACGACGCGATAATGGCGGGAAGGATCCGCGGTGTCGTCGGGCTGGCGGGCTGTGACAATCCCAGGGTGCAGTCGACGGGCCTGCACACGTTTCTGGCCAGGGAGTTGATAAAGAACGACGTGCTTATCGTCTCGACGGGCTGCGGGTCGGCGGCGTGTGGAACGGCCGGGTACCTTACTCCGGAGATGGCGATGGAAAATGCGGGCCCGGGGTTAAGGGAGGTATGTGAAGCGATAGGCATACCGCCGATCCTCCATCTGGGCGCATGCGTCGACAACTCCAGGATTCTTACCATTGCAAGCGCTATGGCTGCCGAAGGCGGCCTTTCGGACGAGATAGGAGGCATGCCTGCCGTAGGTATTGCCCCCGAGTGGATGAGCGAGAAGGCGATCGCCATCGGCTGCTATTTTGCAGCCTCGGGTGTGCCGGTCATATTCGGCGGTGAGTCGCCCGTGGAGGCGAGTGAAGAGGTTACGAGGATCATGACGGAGGTCTGGTTCGAGAGGTTTATGGGTGCCCTTCACTTTGAGCCCGATCCGGAAAAGATCCTGAGCATGACCCTCGATTACATCGACCAGGCGAGGGAAAGGCTGAAACTCAGGAAGTACGAGCCCGGCAAGTTCGGTGCCGAGAGGGTGCTTATGGACATGGCGGCGCGTAGAGAGATCGAGAAGGTAGCAAAGCCTCACATAGGAATATATTAAGAAACGTGAAAGATGAAGGGACGGCTGATGAGTTTGTTGGGAGTGTGCCGTTAAATTGGTGTCATTCCAGCGAGCGAAGCGCGCCTGCCGGCAGGCAGGCAAGCCGGAATGACAAAAAAGGGAAAAGGCTTTTTAGAAAGATGTCTTTCACTGTTCACTATTTACATTTACTGCTTTTGGAGGTCAGATGAAAGTAGCTGAAATAGATGTAGATGAGAAGATAGGAAGCGTCGGGGAGGTCCTGAGTGAGGAGCAGAAGAACAGGGGCGTGTTGATCCACGCCTTGCAGAACATCCAGAAGGAACACAATTATCTGCCCGAGGACGTGTTGAAGGACCTTGCAAAGAGGCTCAACCTGCCTCTTTCGGAGGTTTACAGCACGGCATCCTTTTACAAGCACTTCTACTTCAAGCCGAGAGGAAGGAACGTGGTCTGCGTCTGTCTCGGTACGGCCTGTCATGTGAGGGGAGCGGGGAAGGTCCTCGAAAAGATAGAGGAGAGTTTCGGGATAAAGGAAGGCGAGACGACGGAGGACATGTCGTTGACCCTGGAGACCGTTGGCTGCGTGGGATGCTGCGGCCTGGCGCCTGTCGTGACTGTGAACGATGAGGTCGAAGGCGATCTGAATCCGAAAAAGGTGAACGAACTAATAAAGACGATCAAGGGGAAATAGACGATGGGTAAACTTAATTCGATAGACGACCTGAAAAAGCTCAGGGCTCTTCTCGAGGAGGAGACCTTCGCCCCTGATATCCCCAGGATAAGGATGTGCAGCGGAACGGCGTGCACGGCGACCGGGACCCCCAAGGTGCTGACGGCGCTTGAAGAGGAGGCGGCCCGGAGAGGGATCAAAATCGATGTCGTGAAGACGGGCTGTCAGGGACTTTGCCAGAAGGGACCGGTGATGAGGGTGGAGCCGCAGGGTATTTTCTATCAGAAGGTAAAACCCGAACACGCCAGGTGGATTATGACTTATACCGTTGCCGGCGGCGTGCCTTACCGTCAGAGCCTTTACAGGGAAGATATCCTGAGCGAACCCGTTCCAGAGATGACGAATATTCCCTTTTACAGGAAACAGCTCAGGATTGCACTCAGGAACAACGGCGTGATAGACCCGCGAAATATTTACCACTACATTGCGGTGGGAGGGTATAAGGCCCTGGAAAAGGCCCTTTCCTCGATGACCCCCGACGATGTCATGAACGAAGTGGACAACGCGATGCTCAGGGGACGCGGTGGCGCAGGGTTCCCGGCTGGAAAGAAATGGAGACATACGAAGGGCGCTCCCGGCACGATCAAATTCGTTATAGCAAACGGCGACGAGGGGGACCCGGGCGCATTCATGGACCGGTCGGTCATGGAGGGCGACCCACACAGCCTCTTCGAGGGGATGCTTCTCTGCGCTTACGCCATAGGCGCTCAATACGGGATGGTCTATGTGAGGCATGAGTACCCGCTAGCGGTCAAGAACCTCGGTATTGCCATCAAGCAGGCCGAGGAACTGGGGCTGCTCGGGAAGAACATTCTGGGGAGCGGGCTTGATTTTACGATGGACATAAGGGAGGGCGCGGGGGCCTTTGTCTGCGGCGAATCGACCGCTCTCGTTGCGTCCATAGAAGGGGAAAGGGGCTTCCCCAGACCGAGGCCGCCCAGACTCTCGGAGCCCGGGGGCGGGGCCTGGGGCTATCCGAGCAACCTGAACAACATTGAGACTTACGCGTGCGTTCCGCCCATCGTCGAAAAAGGGGCCGAGTGGTTCCGGGGCATCGGCACGGAAAGCTCTCCCGGGACGAAGGTCTTTGCCCTTACGGGAAAGGTAAAGAATACCGGCCTTGTGGAAGTGCCCATGGGCATGACCATCAGGGAGATCATCTACGATATCGGAGGCGGCATCCTCGGGAACAAGGAATTCAAGGCGGTGCAGACGGGAGGTCCGTCGGGCGGCTGCCTGCCTGCAAGCTTCCTTGATCTGCCCGTTGATTTCGACTCGCTGAAAAAGGTCGGCTCGATGATGGGCTCGGGAGGCATGGTCGTCCTGGATGAGGACACATGCATGGTGGACGTCGCAAAGTATTTCCTTTCCTTCACCCAGTCGGAGTCCTGCGGCAAGTGTCCACCCTGCAGGATCGGAACGTACCAGATGCTCCAGATACTCGAGAAGATAACCTCCGGTCAGGGCGAACATGGTGACATAGAACGGCTTATAGAGCTGGGGAAGTCTATCCAGCATGGCTCCCTTTGCGGTCTCGGACAGAGTGCGCCGAATCCGGTCCTGAGCACCATAAAGTATTTCAGACAGGAGTACGAGGAACATATCCACGACAATTACTGCAGGGCGAAGGTCTGCAGCAACATGGGCGTCTTCGTCATCAACCAGACCGAGTGCATAAGGTGCGGCCTCTGCGAGCAGGCCTGCGCATTCGGTGCGGTAACCGAGACCAGGGAGATGTACCTGATCGACCGTGCCTACTGTACAAGGTGCAAGGCGTGTTACCTTGCCTGTCCCGTTGGCGCCGTAAAGATCAGAAAGCACAGCGTCGTGAAGCTGGAAGAGCAGTTCAGGATACCTTCTGAGAAAATAGAAGTCCTTGAAAGGAGGGCCAGAATGACAGTAAAAGACCTTATGCAGTCGAAGCCGACGAAGATGGTTACCTGCGGGAAGGATGCGAAGGTGGCGGAGGCGATCGGCATCATGGACAGCAACAATGTGGGGTCCGTCCTGGTGGTCGATGAGGAGAAAAAGATCGTGGGCATATTCACCGAAAGGGACATCATGCACTGTTTCGCCAAGAAGATCGCAGTAAACGAAGCGGTGCTGGACGATGTGATGTCGCGGAAGCCGGTGACCCTCGACGGTTCCATAGATATCAGCGTGGCCGTAAAGGTCATGTCGGAGCATAAGATAAGACATCTGCCCGTGACGGAGGATGAAAAGGTCATAGGGATAATCTCTTACAGGGACCTCGTCGCCTATCTGCTGCCGGAAGTTATTTACATGGCAGAGGACATTTACTGAGGGGAAGAAGATGACAGAGCAGAAAGAGCCTAAAGTAGAAGAGATAAAGAAAGCGGCGGAGGAAAAGAAGTGTCCGGTCCAGAGGTCGCTGTTTTACATCGAGGGCTTCCTGGACGGACCGATGTGCGGCAGATGCTTCCCCTGCGCCTTCGGCAGTTACGAGGCACGGGTAAGGTTGAAGAAGATCATCCAGGGGCGGGGCAGTGATGCCGATATACAGGCGCTCCGGCGCATATCGGATGATATGATCGTCAGTTCCAGGTGCAAGAAGGGCAAGGATACTGCAACCTTCCTGATGGAGTGGCTGAATACGGACGTTTTCAGCAAACATGTTGCGGGGAGCTGTCCTGACAGGGAGTGCAAGTCCCTGCTCGAATACAGGATAATCCCGGACAAATGCACCATGTGCGGCCTTTGCGTGGAGGCATGCAGGTACGGCGCAATCCACGGAGAGAAGAGGAAACCCTTTGCATCCGGATATCCTCCCTTCGAGATCCGCCAGAAGAGGTGTGTAAAGTGCGGTGACTGCCTGCCCGCATGCCCTTACGGCGCGATAGAGATTGTAGAGAAAAAGGTTGAGGCCCCGGTCGGTGCTTAATAGCGGCTGGTGCCTTAACCTGTAATTTTATAGGAGGATTGGATGGGAAAGACGGTTAATCTCAAAATAGACGGAAAGGACGTGCAGGTCCCGGAGGGTCTCAACCTGATTGAGGCAGCGGCCGGGGCCGGGATTCATATCCCGAACCTCTGCTATTTGAAGGGCATGAAGGGCATCGGGGCCTGCAGGCTTTGCCTCGTGGAGATAGAAGGCATGAAGTCTCCCATGATCGCCTGCACCACGAAGGCCAAGGACGGCATGGTGGTCAATACCAGGACCGAGAAGGTCCAGGAGGTCAGGAAGTTCGTCGTGGATCTCATCCTGTCCATGCACCCACTTGACTGCATGACCTGCACCAAGGCGGGTGGGTGCAACCTGCAGCAATATGCATACGATTTTGAGATAAAAGAATCAAGTTTTACGAGAAAGAAGTTCGGCTATCCGATAGACGAAACCAATCCCTTCATCAAAAGAGACCCGGATTACTGTGTCCTCTGCGGCAGGTGCATTCGGGTCTGCCAGGCCCAGGATACCAATGTGCTTGAATTCTCCGGCAGGGGGGTCGGAGCCAAGGTCGTTACGGCCGAGGACAAGCCGCTGCAGGAGTCCGGCTGCACCTTCTGCGGAAGCTGTGTTGATGCCTGCCCGGTGAACGCCCTTCTCGAGGCGGATCGCTGGAGAAAGGGCCGCGAATGGGAATATGAAAAAACGGACTCCGTCTGTCTTTCCTGCGGGAACGGATGCAGCATCTCCGTGAGCACTAAAGACGGAGAAGTAATAAAGATAAATGCAGGCGTTGCGGAGGGAGCTGCCGAGAGGTTTATCTGTGCCAGGGGAAGGTTCGGCTTCGACAGTCTCGGCAGCGAGACCCGGCTCAGAACCCCGATGAAGAGGGTCGACGGCGAACTGCGCGAGACGACATGGGAAGATGCCCTTGATACGATTGCCGAGAAACTGAATGCGGCCGGTCAGGATGCCGCGATTGTCAGCAGCGCAAACATTCTCAATGAAGACGCGCTTTTGCTGAAAAAACTGGCGGCCGAAGTCGTGAAGACGAAGAACGTCGATTCTTCAGTTACGCTCTATTCGGATTACGATGCATTAAAGAACGGGACTGCCGACCTGCAGAAGGCCGATCTGTTTATACTGGTGGGCACCGCGCCGGACCAGTGGACCAGGGTTCTCCCTGCCCTTGACGCGGTTGTCAGAAAGAGAATGAACAACGACGGCGCGAAGCTTATTGTCATCAATTCCGGCGACCCGAAGATCGCGCAGAAGGCGACGTCGAACCTCAAGGGCGACGAGGTGAAAAAGCTTGAAGAACTTGCTCAGGCAATGATCTCAAAAGGCGTCAAGGCCCCGAAGGAGATGGTCGAGGTACTCGCATCTGTCGATCCCTCCGACGAGGCCATGAATGCGGCGGATCTCCTCATGGCGGCGAAGTCACCCGTTATTCTTGCGGCACCTTCGCTTTACAAGGCCGCTGCCAACCTTTCCCTTATAAAGTCCGAGGCTGTTTCAGTACCGTTTGAAGCAAATGCCAAGGGGGTGGTGCTCATGGGCCTTACCACTGAAGGGAAGAAATTCAGGGAGATGGTCTCCGGCCACTCAAAAGCGCTCTATGCAATAGGAGAAGTGCCGGTGAGCAAGAGACCCGATACGGAGTTCCTGATTGTCCAGGCTTCCCATATGACCGCTCTCGCGAAGGATGCCGACGTCGTTCTTCCTTCCGCGGCTGCCCTGGAGTCCGAAGGGTCGATAATAGATTATCTAGGCAGGCTGAAAGATATCAGAAAAGCGGTAGAGCCGGCTGGTGAGGCGCTCCCGAATGCCGAGATATTCAGCGGTATTGCAAAGGTAATGGGCTCTTCGCTGAAAATGCCGAAGGAAACCGAGGTCAAAAAGGCATTGAAGGGAAAAGTGAAGGCGTCCTTCAGTCCCTTCAAGAAAGACAAAGACCTCGACATGGATGTTGAGAAGTTTAACGAGGACATAAACGTGTCGATTATAAACGGTTCGAGGCTCCTCTGGCTCAAAGAGCTTGAGAAAGGGGTAGCCGCATAGGACCGGCGACATTTTCGGAACCATGAAGGCGGCCGTTGAGGCCGCCTATTTTTTGATTTTGTTTGTGAATGCTGTTTGTCATCATGCGGGCAGCCACTCCAGGTAAATTTGGATTCCCGTCTTTACTGGATGACAGCTATTATCAAGTTGGCAATCCATAACCTTAAATTGTTGTCATTCCCGCAAGCGAAGCGGTCGGGAATCTTTCTGAAAAGCAGAATGATTCCGGACCTGCCTACCGGCAGGCAGGCAAGCCTGAATGAAAGCGATCTGGAATTTCATCTCTTTTGGTGCCAGAGTAATAATATAACTATAAAAGTTTAAACGGATCCTGTTTGTGAAATGAGCGCTTTCATCGAGGATTTCCGTCCCCGCGATATCCGCGAGGCCGAAGAAATACAGGAACACGTCAGAAGAAGAATTCGCATTGTTCCGTTGAAGAGGACTCCCGTTTCTGTTGCGGCGGCGGACGCGGCCTATTGTGACGATTCAGTGGTCGCAGCCGCTTCGCTTTACACATATCCGGGGCTGGATCGCCTGGCGGACAGTTCTTCCATAGGTCAAGTCAGGTTCCCCTATAAGAGCGGGTTTCTGGCATTCAGGGAAGGTCCCGCTGTCATTGGTGCGCTCAGGAAACTGGAGCTGCCGGATGTTATCCTTATTGACGGTCAGGGTATTGCCCATCCACGGGGAGCGGGCATTGCATCCCACATAGGCGTAATCCTGAATGTCCCGACAATAGGATGCGCGAAATCGCGGTTGATTGGCTACTTCGACGAGCCCGGAGAAAGCAAAGGCAGCTGGACATATATTTACCGGGATAAGGGGCGTCTCCATCGCATGGGTGCAGTCCTGAGGACAAGGAGTCACGTAAGACCCCTTTTCGTATCACCGGGGCATCTCATCGATATCGAATCCTGCATCGGGATTGTCTTGAGGTGCCTTTCGGTCTTCAGGATTCCGGAACCTCTCAGAAGGACGGATGTGCTTTCAAAAAGATTAATGAGAGGCGCTTCGCGGTGATATAATTCTTAAAAGGAAGGTACCACTGATGCATTTTTCCGAAAGCCTGGCCGGTATTGAAGAACTCAAGAGGACTTATCCCGAAAAATTTCTGCCGGAAGAGAGCGCTTTCAGTTCAATTCATGCAGGTGACCGGATCTTCATCGGCACCGGATGCGGAGAGCCGTATGAGCTGAAGATGTCCCTTCAAGAGAGATGAGGAACAGGGACGGCGCTAAGTCTTTTTTGCTCTGCTGTTGATGAACGAATCTATGGAGGCCCGGTACTGCGATTTCAGGTCAAGGAAGCGCGCACCGTATTGGAAGGTGCCCTTCCCGTTTGTGGTGATCCTCACCACCTCTGCATTAACGGAGACCCTTTCGGCCCCGGGCAGGAAAAAAGAGCACGAGATGGAATCACCTTTTTTTAGCGTCTTTTCGGTTTCGATCAGAATGCCGGATGTGCTGATATTCTGCGAAGAACAGAAGAACGTTTCATCGGGCGACTTTCCGTTCACGGATACCTTTAAAAGGACCCTGTAACTTTTCCTTTCGGGGATATCCAGAAGCTGGCTCACTTTTTCGAGGAGTTGAAGCGGCATAATCGGTTTTGTAACGTAAGCATTGGCCTGGCAGCGTTTGGATCTTTTAATATCCGATTCACTGTTGGTGCCCACGATGATCACGGAGACCTGTTGTATGGACGGGTCTTTTCTTACAATTGAACACAGCTCATCTCCGTTCATTTCAGGCATGTCCAGGTCTATTATGATGAGGTCCATCTTCTCGGACCTGTGGAGTTCCAGGGCCTCCCGGCTTGATGTGGTGGTAAGTATGGTAAAATCAGATCTGTTGAGGATGCTTTTTTCCTTCTCTACGAACGCGTGCAGGTCATCTGCTATCAATATTTTTTTCATGGGATTTTTATACCGGAAGAAAGCCGTGTTTGTCAAGATAAGAATCCCGGAAATATCGGGACATCATGCGGCTGAAGGCGCCTCTTTGCCCGAGTTTGCCCGGACCGCAAAGTAGACATATCCCGTCGAGATCGTCAGGCTGATGTACCACCAGTAGGGGACGGTCAGTCCGCTGACGGCAAGAAGTACCCCCAATATAATGGAAGGGGTCACGGCCATGACGGCCAGACGAACAATGGCGCGAAAATGGAGATGCGTCTGGAGGGAGCGGGCGAATATGAGGCCGATTGCGGAATAAAACATTACCTCGATGATATGGTAGAAGAAGGAGAAAGCAAGCGCGAGGGGGTAAAATACAAATGCAGACCAGTCCTGAAAGTTGTCCATCCAGTCATAGATGACTCTGCGGTCAACGACGAGGTGCTTGACATCGGACAGGTCGAAGGTCCTCGTCTCGGTTTTTTCAGTCTTTACCATGATGTTTGTCCTGGTCACGAGAATCACCGCAGGTGATCCCTTAAGTGAAGTTATACTGCCCGTAGTGTCTATGATCATTACCGGCTTTCCCGTGTCTTCGTCTTTAATATAATAGGGCTCAGGTTTGCTTATTGAGACCCTCCCGTCCGAAATCGTAATAGTAGGAAACTGGCTCACCAGGCGGGGAGCCCGGGTGTTGAAAAAATTGGTCAGGTCTTTCTGAATCGTCATGACACCGGGTATTACAGACAACGCGAGAAGGGCAAAGAGATAAGTCAGGCAAAGTCCCTTCCAATTCCTGGCAACGTCGCGATACAGCGATTGCGAGAAGAATGACAAATATAGAGGATGAACTATTGTATAACGCTGCATAAAGCCCTCCGGGAGAAGTCCGTGACGGCCCGGTGCGCCTTATTCATGCCGTCGGGCCCTCCAGACCTCGGCCGCTGACTGCACGAGCAACAGGGTAATACCGGCAGTAAGCGCCGAGTCCGCAATATTGAACGCGGGCCAGTGATATCTTCCGGCATGCAGGTCCAGAAAATCAACGACATGCCCGTACATTATCCTGTCGGCAAGGTTTCCCAGCGCTCCGCCGAGAATCAGAGAAAAAGCTGTCCCGTTGCTGCGGTCTTTTACTATCAGCAAGGCAATAAACAGTGAGGCGCAGGCGGCTACGACGATGAAAAAAGTATTACCGAGGCTCCTGAACAGACCGAATGCCGAACCGACATTTCTGACGTGCACCAGGTTCAGGACAGGTAAGACATGGATGACGTCAAGCGGGGCCATGCTCGTCCTGACAAAGTACTTTGTGGACTGGTCAACAAAGAAGATCGAAAGGGAAAGCATGAAATATGGGAAATACCCTCTGTTCATCGTCCGCGGCTGTTCATCAACTTGCGAACCCTCCCCGGGAAACTCTTTAAACACCGGCAGGGCGATATCACAGGACCTTGTCCTCCGGCTTAAGATCCAATATGAGCGCGTGTTCGTCGCATTCCGGAAATTTCGGACATCTGATACAGTCTCCCCATATCTTCTGGGGCAAACTCGATTTCTCTATATCCGTGAACCCCAGCTTCTTGAAAAAATCGGGCTGATAGGTCAGGACAAATACCCTATCTATTCCCAGCGACCGGGCTTCGGAAAGACAGCGCCTGACCAGTTTTCTGCCGGTCCCCATGCGTTGATGTTCCTCTCTTACGGCGAGGGAACGGATCTCGGCAAGGTCTTCCCATAATATGTGGAGGGCGCAGGCACCCGTAATTGCGCCCCCGTCTTCACTGACCAGAAAGTCTCTTATGCTTTCGTAAAGTTCATTGAGAGAGCGGGGAATCATTTCTTCGCGCCGTGCGAATTCATTGATGAGCCTTTGGACTTCTCTGAGATCGGAAATCCTAGCCTTTCTTATTTTCAATGTATTCCATCCCCTTAACGAGAGACTGCCGGTTTATATTAAGTTCCGGGTGGTCCTGCCGCGAGTTCTCAAATAACGCCAGTACCGACGACTTATGCAGGACCCCGGTCCTGGCGACAACGGCGCCGAGCATTACCATATTTGCAGACTTGGTATTTCCGGCGGAACTTGCGATTTGCGTTGCCGGTACAGCGACGGGAACGACGTCACTTCTCGTCGCATGTTTTGTTATGAGCGAACTGTCATAAAATAAGAGTCCTCTCTTTTTCAGGATCGGCAGGAACTTATCAAAAGATGCCTTGTTCATGGCGACGAGGATGTCTGGATTCAGCACTACCGGAGAGCCTATAAGCGTGTCCGAGATGACGACGGTGCAGTTGGCGGTCCCGCCCCTCATCTCCGCACCATAGGAGGGGAACCACGTTACCTTCCGGCCTTCTTTCATGCTTGCGATGGCAAGCATTCTGCCCAGGAAGAGAATTCCCTGACCGCCGGAGCCGGCTATAATGATCTTCCTTTCCAGCTACCCGTTCTCCCCGTATATGTCTCTGTAGACGCCGAGAGGATAAGTATGGAACATCGCCGACCTCATCCATTGCAGGGAGGCCTTCGGGGTCATCCTCCAATCGGTTGGACAGGGAGACAGGATTTCTACAAGACAGAATCCCTTCCCTTCCAGTTGGTATCTGAAGGCTTTTTCAATGGAACGTCCGGCTGCAACCACGTTCCTGTAGGAATCCAGTGACACACGTTCGATGAAGGATACCCCCTCGATCGTCGACAGTAGTTCGGATATCCTCAGGGGGAAACCTTCTCTCGCGCTTTCCCGTCCGGAGGGTGTTGTTGTCGTGCGCTGCCCTGCAAGTGTTGTCGGAGCCATCTGACCCCCGGTCATGCCATAAGTGGCATTATTGATGAAAAAAACGGAAAAGTTTTCGCCTCTTGCGGCGGCGTGAATGATCTCGGCCGTGCCGATTGCTGCAAGGTCGCCGTCTCCCTGGTAGGAAAAAATCACCTTATCCGGCATCAGTCTCTTCAGTGCGGTGGCGACGGCAGGGGGCCTCCCGTGAGCCGCCTCGAGGACGTCGAAGTTAAGGTAATCATAAGCAAATACGGCACAGCCAACGGGCGCGATGCCGACTACCCTGTCGCGTATGCCCAGGGAATCTATACATTCTGCGACAAGCCTGTGAGCTATACTGTGACCACACCCCGGACAATATCTGAAAGGTGACGGCTTAAGACTCCCGGGCCGGGTGAATATCTTCCGCATATCCCTATCCTTGCAATAATTTCGATTTCTCATGTCGTGAGTACCGGATCCAGGTCCGGTGTCAATTTGATAGTTTATGACATTACTGTAACTATTTCAAGGCGACGAGTATTGCCGGACGGGGAGAAATGACCCGCTGCAGGGAAAGATCTCATTAATTTCCCCTTTGAAAACAGGGGAAGAGGAGCTTGCGACTTTCCCGCCCTCTTTTGCAGCACTCATGCAACTGGAAGGTTTCTACACGGGTATCATGATAAGGCGACGATAAAAAAGTGAGGGGCGGGTGGAATAATGCGGTATAATACTTTCAGCTATCTTGTAAACTGGCGCCCGGAGGTTGAGTGGGAGTTCTCGTTCTTGGAGTCGGCAATGTCCTGATGAGGGACGAAGCCCTCGGAGTAAGGGCTGTAGAGGAAATGGGCAGGAGATTCCGTTTTCCGGAGGATGTAGAACTACTCGACGGCGGTACTTCCGGGATCGAGCTTCTGTCCTACATCAGGGACAAGGATTATCTTATTGTCGTCGATGCCGTGAAGGGCGGGAATCCCCCGGGTACCGTCGTAAGGATTGAGGGCGAAGACGTTCCGGCAAAATTCATGACCAGGATTTCGCCCCATCAACTCGGTATTTCGGACCTCCTCGCGACGGCAACCATCAGCGGCCACCTTCCGGGCAAAATAGTCCTTTTTGGAATAGAGCCTAAAACGGTTGAGCTGGGGCTCGGACTCTCCGACGAGGTTAAGGCCAGCCTCGAAAGGCTGATAGAAGTGGTTTTGAAGGAGCTGAGAGAACTGGGATATACGGCAGAGATAATCCCAGGTGAAGTGCCCGGATCGGGGAGCAGATGGGAGGCGAGGGACCGGTAATATGTGTCTTGCGATACCCTCGAAGATAGTTAGAATAAACGATTTCGCGGCGGTTGTGGATGTCTATGGCGCCCGAAGGGAGATCAGCCTTCTGCTTATGCCGGAAGAAGTCGGGGTCGGGGATTATGTGCTGGTCCATGCCGGCTTCGCTATCCAGAAGATTGAGCAGCAGTCGGCCCAGGATTCGCTCAGAGTCATTTCGAGCATCGTCGAAGAATTGGAAAAGGACGAGGAGCAGTGAAACTCCCCCACCGGGCGATTATCTGTCAATTGGGTTGCCTGTAAGAGGTGATTCGCGGCGTTTTCTGCATCTTTTCCATCTCCCGGCATTTCACCTTATAGTGCTGCCTATGAAAATACCTATTAGAAAATGATTGACACTTCACTCTTATCGTGATAATTTTTATAAAAAAAGGTCTTGACACGCCATCAGGAAGCACGGCGGAAGGGGGCTTTGAGAAATTGTCTCTAATGTCTTACAGTCGGTTGCCTCAATCTTTCCAGGCTGGAAATCGCATAAATTACCCACCCAAAGGCGAAGGAGGTGCTGCATGAAAGGTGATTTTGAAGGAATCTCCGATGAGGTCGGCTCCCCTTATGAAAGGTTGCTGAAAAGGGGAGTATCACGAAGAGACTTTATGAAGTTCTGCGCTTCGATGGCGGCTGTTCTTGCATTGCCCGGCGGCTACGCCGGGAAGATAGCCGAGGCCATCGAGAAGACGAAGAGACCGCCCCTTGTCTGGCTGGAATTCCAGGACTGCTGCGGGAACACGGAGGCCCTTCTGAGGGCGACCAAACCGAGTGTGAGGCAGATCGTTCTCGATGTCCTTTCGGTGGACTACCACGAGACCATAATGGCTCCGGCGGGAAAACAGGCCGAGAAATCCCTTGATGACGTCGTGAAGAACCAGAAAGGGAAATATCTGGCCGTTGTTGAGGGCTCCATTCCCCTGAAGGACAACGGGGTCTACTGCTGTGTAGCGGGCAAGAGCGCGATCGACATCGCCAGGGAGGTATGCGGCAACGCTATGGCGACCATAGCGGCCGGTACCTGTGCAACCTTCGGAGGGATCCCTGCTGCAGCGCCGAACCCGACCGGGGCTGTCGGTGTACAGGATGCCGTTCCCGGCATAACTGTGCTCAATCTTTCAGGCTGCCCCATGAACCCGGAAAACCTTACCGCGGTGGTCGTGCACTTTCTTACCTTCGGAACGCTGCCCGCTACCGACCGTCTGAACAGACCTCTTTTCGCTTACGGTGAGCGGATTCATGATCACTGTCAGAGAAGGGCCCACTATGATGCCGGCCAATTCGTCAGAGAGTGGGGTGACGAGGGCCACAGGCTTGGCTGGTGCCTTTACGAAATGGGGTGTAAGGGACCGGAAACCTTCCTTAACTGTCCGGCTATCAGGTATAACAAGGGAACAAGCTGGCCTGTTCAGGCCGGTCACGGTTGTGTGGGATGTTCAGAGCCGGGCTTCTGGGATACGATGACACCGTTTTACAAGAGGCTTCCCAAAGTCCCCGGTTTCGGCGTCGAAACGACCGCGGATAAAGTCGGTGCCGGTGTCGCGGGTGTGGCCGTTGCCGGCGTGGTTGCCCACAGGATTGCCCGGGCGATAAAAGGAAAAGAGAAGGAAGAAGAAAAGAAATAAATATGGGAACGAAAGGAGGCAGTGATCATGGCGAAGATTGTCGTTGACCCGATCACAAGGATTGAGGGACATCTCAGGATTGAGGCGCAGGTTGAAGGCGGAAAGGTGGCCGATGCATGGTCTTCCAGTACCATGTTCCGAGGGATAGAGATCATCCTGAAAGGGCGGGACCCGAGGGATGCATGGTACTTCGCCCAGCGAATATGAGGCGTCTGAACGACGGTTCACGCCAACAGCTCCGTGAGGGCTGTAGAAAATGCCTTACGTATCACCATACCGGACAATGCGAGGCTCATGAGGAACCTCATAACCGGAATTCAATTCATTCAGGACCACGTTATACATTTTTACCACCTCCACGCTCTTGACTTCGTGGATCTCGTAAATGCGCTTAAGGCCGACCCTGTCAAGACTGCTGCGCTGGCACAGTCGATTTCGGACTGGCCGAAGTCGAGCGCTGCCTACTTCAGGGGAATCAAGGACAAGCTGAATACCTTCGTGGAAAGCGGTCAGCTGGGACTCTTTGCAAACGCATACTGGGGACATCCGGCTTACAAGCTGCCTCCGGAGGCCAACCTCATGGCTGCTGCCCATTACCTGGAGGCCCTTGACTGGCAGAAGGACGTGATCAGGATTCATGGTGTCCTTGGGAGCAAGAACCCTCACCTTCAGACCTATCTCGTCGGCGGGATGGCGCTGCCCATAGACCTGAACAGTGAAAGCGCCCTCAACGACGGCGGATTGGCCCTGATAGGGGAACTGAACAACAGGGCAAAGGATTTCGTCGAACAGGTATATATTCCGGACCTGCTGGCAGTCGCGTCTTTTTACAAGGAGTGGTTCGGTTACGGCGCCGGGATAGGAAATTACATGGCTTATGGAGAATTTCCCAATGACACGGCTTCGAACACAAGCAACCTGTGGCTGCCGAGGGGAATAATCAAGAACAGGGACCTCAGCAAGGTGTATCCCGTAGACCAGGAGAAGATTACGGAGTACGTTACGCACTCATGGTATGATTACAGCAACGGGAACGACAAGGCGAGGCATCCGTGGGAAGGTGAGACGAAATACCACTACACGGGTCCGCAGCCGCCTTACCAGTTCCTTGATACGGGCAAGAAATATTCGTGGCTGAAGGCCCCGAGGTATGAAAACCAGGCCATGGAAGTCGGTCCGTTGTCGAGGATGCTGGTGGCTTACGCCTCCGGTCACAAGCGCGTCAGGGAAGTGATAGATTCTGTCCTGAAGAAACTCGGGGCCGGCCCTGCTGCCTTGTTCTCAACGCTTGGAAGGGACGCGGCAAGAGGCGTGGAGACGCTCGTTACAGCCGAGATGATGAGCGTGTGGCTCGGCCAACTGACGGCCAATATCAGAAAGGGCGACGTGAGGATCCATGACAACAGCCTGTGGGAACCCTCGACATGGCCCAAGGAGGCCAAAGGATACAGTTTCAGTGAGGCGCCAAGGGGTGCCTTGGGTCACTGGGTGAAAATCAAGGACGGCGTAATTGAAAACTATCAGTGCGTGGTCCCGAGCACCTGGAACGGATCTCCGAGAGACGCCTCGGGGCAGAAAGGGGCTTATGAATCATCTCTTATGGGTACGCCTGTGGCGGAACCGGACAAGCCCATAGAGATCCTGAGAACGGTGCACTCCTTCGACCCCTGCATGGCCTGCGCAGTGCATGTTCTCGACGCCGAAGGGAAAAAAGTTACCAGGATACAGGTGGTTTAGAGAAAGGAGGGTGCCATGCAGAAGAGAATTTACGTATGGGAAGCGCCGGTCAGGATCGTACACTGGCTGATCGTCCTGTGCCTGCTGGTCCTTGCTTTCACCGGTGTATATATCAACTATCCGTTCATCGTCGGCACGACGAGCAAACAGTACGTGATGGGATGGTGCAGGTTCATCCACCTGGTGGCCGCGTATGTATTTGTTGTAGCCCTTGCCGTCCGGATTTATTGGTCGTTCGCAGGCAACCGCTATGCATCGTGGAAGGCATTTTTCCCCTTCAGCGGCAAGAGGGCGGGTGGAATGGTAAAGAACATACTTTTCTACTCCCTCATTACCGGGAAACCCGAACCTGAAACGGGACATACCCCGCTTGCGGGACTGACCTATCTTGTGATCTTCATATTGTATCTGATCCAGATAGTGACGGGATTTGCCCTTTATTCCCTTTACGCACCGCAGGGCACAATGCACTCTCTTTTCGGGTGGTGGTTCTCGGTGGCCACCATACCTGTTACAAGGCTGATCCATCACATGATAATGTGGGTGCTGCTGTGGTTTGTGATTATCCACGTGTACATTGCACTCTTCCTTGACAGGGCGGAGAAGAACGGGCTGCTCGGCAGCATATTCACCGGTTACAAGTTTATGGACGTGGAGGAGCCAAAATAGCAGAACTGGAAAATTGACCTTGATTTGAAAACCTGAATGCAGGGTCCGTGTATGAATTGATTGCCTGAGTGGACAGGACGATATCGCCGGCGGGGATATCGTCCTGTCGGCAGCTAGCGTTAGTCCGGGGTCGCGGCGGCTTCTCCAAGTCCGTCGGAGTACTCCCGGAAAAGCTGCAGTACAGGTTCAGTATAGGCTACAATTTCAAGCACGGATTCTGTCTATATGGAGGAAAAGGCATGACTGCGGTTAGACCCGGGTTCCAGGAGGCTCACCATCACGCGGAATCAAAGCGGGCTTCGAGATGGTTTTTATTTTCGATCTTCATTTCCGTGCTTGTTTTGGCGGTGTTCGGTGTCGGGCAGTGGGACCCGGGGTCGCAATCCCCGGGCATCCCGGCTGTCGCCACAGCAGGCGCACAGTCGAAGGCGGGCGGTCCCTCCGAAGTGCTGGGGGCTAAGATCTATGGCGAAAAGTGCTCGGGATGCCATGGAAGCAAGGGAAAAGGTATTCCCAATCTTTTTCCTCCCCTGGCGGGAGATCCGGTGATTACTGCCGAAGACCCGCTCTATGCCATTCGGGCCGTTCTCTTCGGGCTGCATGGCTCCATCATAGGCGGAATAAGCTACAGGGAGTCGATGCCCCCCTGGGCGGGTCAGCTGTCGGACGATGAGGTGGCAGCCGTCATCAATCACGCCAGAACGAGTTGGGGGAATAACGCACCTGCGATATCACCGTCTGACGTTGCAAAGGTGCGCAGCGAAGGAGCACCATAAAGAAGCCCTTATAAGGGAAGAAGAAAATGAGAGCCCTTACCGGCGGAAGCGCTGCACGGAGAGGGATAATTGTCCTGTGGGTGATGATTGTGTCGCTTCTGCCGGGGTTGTCCCTCGCTGCTTCACAATCATACTGCCTTTCCTGCCACGGGCAAAAGGGTTTTTCGGGCGGCTATGTAGACCAGAAGCGGTATGAAAAATCGGTTCATGGCATCCGCCCCTGCACAGGCTGTCACCTCGACGTGGTCTCCTATCCGCACCCCAAAAAGGTCGCTGAGGTTGATTGCAGTGTCTGCCACTTGGCAGGAACCTTCGGGGCGCCCACACAACCCGCCAGGCAGTACTGATATGAAAAGCATCCATGCGCGGACTTTTTTTCAGATGCATGATGAGAAGGCCGCCGTCTGTTACGATTGTCACGAAGAACACCGGGTACCCAACGTTACGCAGCCTCGCTGGGAGTTGTGGGTGGTCAGGGAATGCGGTTCCTGTCATCGGCGCGAGTTGCTCACATACAGAGATACGATCCACGGAGAGATCAGTCGGCTCGGGTATACAACAGTGGCCAGATGTCCCGACTGTCATGGCTCTCACGACATTCTGCCCCCTTCGAACCCGGAGTCCACTCTTTATAAAGGACCGAACAGGGTCCGGACCTGCAGACAGTGCCATCCAACGGCCACGGTAAGCTTTACGGAATATTATGCCCACCCGAATATGCATGACAGGGCAAGATACCCGTTGCTGTATTACACCCATCTCTTTATGTCGATCCTCATTTTTGGTGTTTTCAGTTTCTTCTCGGTACACACTTTCCTCTGGGCTTACCGGTCGGTGAAGGAACGCCACAAAACCAGGGAGGAAAAATGAAGGCGGGGGAGGACGGGACTTATATAAGAAGGCTGATACCTTACCACAGGGTGCTTCACGTATTCGTCCAGCTGAGTTTTTTCGGCCTCGTGTCGACGGGCATGCCTCTCAAGTACTCGGACGCCCCCTGGGCATCATGGATAATGAGGTTCTGGGGAGGCTACCAGAATGCCGGACTTATCCACAGGATATGCGCTTCCGTAACTCTAGGGTACTTCGCGGCGCACCTGCTTTTCCTCATTTACTACATAGGATTTGTCAGGAAGTTCCGGTTCGACTTCTTCGGCCCGGATTCCATGGTGCCGAGGCCGAAGGATTTCCGCGACATTTATGGGAGTTTTCAATGGTTTATGGGGCTTTCCCCGCGCCCCCGGTTCGACCGGTGGACTTACTGGGAAAAATTCGATTACTGGGCGGTATTCTGGGGGGTCGGGATAATCGGAGGCTCCGGTCTGCTGCTGTGGTTTAAGGGCTTTTTCGGACAGTTTCTGCCCGGTTACATTTTCAATATCGCCATCATAGTACATGGGGAAGAGGCCCTCCTGGCAGCCGCTTTCATTTTCACCATACACTTTTTCAATACGCACCTCAGACCCGAAAAATTTCCCATGGACACCGTTATGTTCACGGGAAGGCTGAGCCTTGAGGAGTTCCGCAGGGAGAGACCTCTGGAATATAAGCGGCTTGAGGAAAGCGGGGAACTCGACAAGTATCGCGCAAAGTCTCCGTCGGGAGCGCTGTTATGCATTTCGATACCCTATGGCGTTTTCCTGCTCCTCTTCGGCTTCTTTCTGCTGGTCCTGATCTTGCTCGGCCAGTTTGTCTACTAGTGCAGGCGCGCCTCACTTTTCGGCTCTGCCCGACCCGAAACCCGGCTTTCCCGCCTCTTAACATAGGGTCGTCCGTCATGTAAACTTTTTTCAGATGCACTGCAGTGTCGGCGGGTATCGCTGCAGGGTTGCCGGTCCGGCCCGGATGGCGGTCAGGAATAAAGGAACTATCATGACCCATATTTGCGGGAGAAGGTTTTCCAGTGAGAATACGACTCCAGCTGCTTTTTGAGACTGTTATTCTTGGAATTATCGGCGCTCTGAGCGCCCAGGCTTTCATGTTTATGCTCAGGACAAGCGAGTCTTTTTTCCTCACGGGCATAGCCGGTTACCATCCGCCCCGTCTCGCGGCCGAGGGCGGCGCACTCTCGGAGCTCATAGGACCTCACGGGTTGTGGCTCATTCCCCTGGCTACCACTCTCGGCGGTCTTGTCTCGGGCATTCTCGTCTACGGCATTGCTCCGGAGGCCGAAGGCCACGGCACCGATTCGGTAGTGAAAGCCTTCCATTACGCCGGGGGTTACATCCGTGCACGGGTAGCCCCGCTTAAGATGCTTGCCTCGGCAATTACCATCGGCTCGGGAGGCGCGGCAGGTCGTGAAGGGCCGATCGCTCTGGTAAGCGCAGGTATGGGATCGGCTTTTGCGACTTTCAAGAAAAGGCCTAATGAAGAGCGCCGTCTTCTTGCGCTTATCGGTATGGCAGCAGGACTGGCCGCCATATTCCGCTCGCCTGTCGGCACCGCAATTTTTGCGATCGAAGTCCTGTACAGCGACATGGAATTCGATGCCGGCACCTTACTGTATACCATGCTGGGTTCTGTAATAGCTTATGCTGTGAATGGTGTCTTCGTCGGTTTCCAGCCCCTCTTTATCGTCTCTCGCGGTGTGACTGCACCCGGTCTTTCGGTCTACCCGCTTTATGCCGCCCTCGGCGTTGCCGCAGGATTGGTGGCGACCATGCTTCCCATGGTATTTTACGGTGTCAGGGATATCTTTCGCTCCCTGGGGATGCCGGACTTCATCAAACCCGCAATTGGAGGCCTGGGAGTGGGACTTCTAGCACTGTTTTTGCCTCAGGTGCTTGGCGGCGGGTATGGCTGGATCCAGAAGGCGATTGACGGCCATCTTGCACTGGGGCTCATGGCCGCCCTGATCTTTGGCAAAATGCTGGCTTTCTGCTTCACCGTGTCGTCGGGCGGTTCCGGAGGTATTTTCGCTCCCACTCTTTTTGTCGGTGCCATGTTGGGGGGACTCTTTGCGGATGTCTTTCATCAGCAGCCGGCCGCTTTTGCAGTCGTCGGAATGGCGGCTGTGCTGGGAGGGGCGGCCCGTGTGCCGCTGGCCACGCTGTTGATGGTCACCGAGATGACCGGAGGATATCAGCTTCTCGTCCCCGGGACCCTGGCAATGGCGATGAGCTATATCCTTCAGCTCATGCTGTCCGGAGGCCTTAAATACAGGAGCCTTTACGAGGCCCAGGTTCCCGGCAGGGCCGACTCCCCGGCCCACCAGCTGGACCACCTGGAGTCCCTGCTCAGACTGGTGTACGAGAAGAAAGTTGTCTTTCCCGGGAGGACGGGCCACCTGGACCTCAGGGCCTTTGTATCTTCAGGCTTGCCCGTAGACCTGCCGGGGGGCAAGCAGATGGTTATGGGGGTCCTTCGTCCGGAAAGTCCTTACGTGGGCAGGCAACTGAAGACGGTTTCGTCCGAGTCCGGACAGGGAGATGCGGAGATAATCGCCGTCTTCCGGCAAAATGAAACTTTGCTGAGTCATTCAAACGCCCTGCTGTTGCCCGGGGACCAGATACTTATTATCACGACTCTTCAGGCATGGAAAGGTCTTTCGGACAATTTTTTTGGACCGTAGGCTGATATAAGAGGCCCTTCGCCGTGTTTCCCGGGTCGACAGGGCGTAGTATAATTTGAGTGTGGGGTTGTCGCGTGTTTTTACATAACCAGTCTCGGTGCGGGTTTGCAGGAGGAGAAAAGAAAGTATGACAGGCTCTTATGGAAAACCTCGCGTTCTTGTATTGGGTGGCAACTTCGCCGGCCTGACCACCGCGAGGCGCATACGGGACCGTTGCGGGGATTCGGTCAGTATTTCCATGATAGACCGGAAGGATTATCTGCTCTTCGTACCCAACATACCCCTGGAGGTCCTGATGGACCAGGACCCTTCGGTCACTCTGCACCTGCCCATAACAAAAATCCTGGCAATGGAGGACATCCGTTACATCGAGGGCGAAGTTGCCGAGATAGACGTCGGAAATTCAAGAGTTAAGTATACGCCATCCGAGCGTCCCGGTTCCGCCACTGAGGATATCGAGTATGATTATCTGGTCATAGCACTTGGGGCAAGGCAGGCCTACGACAGGATTGAAGGCTTTGACGAGTACGGCCATGCCCTGTCGGACTGCTATTACGGCAACAGGCTCAGGGCTTACCTGCATGGCGGCTACAAGGGCGGCCCTATCGCCATAGGCTCGGCCAGGTTTAACCAGGGAACAGCCGGTAAACCTGAATGGCTGCCCATAGCTGAGACTGCATGCGAAGGGGTATCACTGGAGATGGCCTTTTCCCTTGGGGCATGGCTTGATATTCGAAATCTGGGCGGTCCCGGTAACATCCATCTCTTTACGCCGGGAAGACTGATAGCAGAGTATTTCGGTGTTGATATAGTGAACCGGTTCCTGGAGACGGCGGAAAAGACAGGCTTGAAATATACCGATCACACCGGGGACATCAAACGCATCAGCCGGTGGGGGGTAGAATTCGAAAACGGCGAGAGCATGGACGCCGAACTCAAGATAATACTTCCCAATCTGGAAGCCCACGGATTTCTGAAAGGTCTTCCCGTCACAGATGAGGCGGGTTTCGTTATTACTGACTCCACGATGCGCAACCCGGACCACAGGAATGTATTGGCCGTCGGAGACTGCGCCTCTCTGACTGTACCGAAGATGGGAGTACTTGGCGATCAAGAATCCCGGGTCGCTGCAACACAGATTGCCAGGGATGTCGGGAGGGCCAGCGAAGAAGAGGCAGGCCAGCCCTATACTCCGGAGATCATTTTCCTGGGCGAGATGGGACACAACAGGGCTTTTTATATCCATTCCGATACCTGGTATGGCGGCACCCGGAGCGTGCTCAGGGTCGGGTACCCTTTTTACACATTGAAGCTTGGTTTCAAAGAGATCTTTTTCAGGACTGGTGGCAATCCCCCTTCGTGGGGCGTTCCCTTCACGGAACTGATGGCCGAGCAATGGCTGTGAGGCCCCTTCTTCTTCCGTGAGCCGGTAACTGACATCGACTCGTAACTGAGGCTATAAAGATGATTGATGTCTCTGCACTATGCATAACCCCTCCCGGCCTCCCCTTAACTTAAGGGGAGGTGAAAATCCGTACCCCATCGTAGAACCTAAAGGGGGGTGTAAATCCGCTTCCCCTCTTAAGATAAGAGGGGACGGGGGAGTTATGATTCCGTGCCCGGGTAGTTACCATTGACAAAAAGTTTCACGGGCTTTAGATTATTCCCTGGAAATCATGTCAAATCGCAGACAGATAATCAGCTGGTGTTTTTTCGATTTTGCGAACTCAAGCTATTCCGCTGTTATAGCGGCAGTCGTATTTCCCGTTTATTATGTTTCTGTGATCGCCGGAAACAGCGCGGGCCAGGGAGACTTGTGGTGGGGCAGGGCCATATCTGCCAGCATGGCCTTTGTGGCCCTGACTTCGCCCTTTCTCGGTGGAATCGCCGATTACAGCGGCAGGCGAAAGGGCTTCCTCCTTTTCTATACCTTGCTCTGTGTGCTGTCAGTAGCGGGCTTTTCTTTTCTCGGAAAGGGGGCGGTCCTGGCTGGTTTCATGCTTGTGATCGCGGCGAATATCGGGATGGAGGGAGGATTGGTTTTTTATAATTCCTTCCTCCCCGAGATCGCGGAGAGGGAGCGCCAGGGCAGGGTATCGGGATGGGGATACGGGTTGGGTTACGCGGGGTCGATCCTATCGCTGCTCATTGCCATTCCGCTGGTGAGGGGCGGCAACTATCATGGGACATGGCTTATGGTTGCGCTCTTTTTCCTGGTATTTTCGATGCCCGCTTTCATCTTCCTCCCCCACGATCGCAGAACAGGTGTAGCTGTTACGTCCGGAGCGCTAAAGGGAGCGTCATACGCCTGGAGTACACTCAAGACGATCCTGGAGGAAAAAGAGGTGCGTAAATTCCTTCTCGCTTTTCTCATCTACCAGGACGGAGTCAATACTGTTATCGTGTTTTCGAGTATATTCGCCGCCACTACTCTGCGGTTCACCGTGGGACAACTGATTGTACTGTACGTACTGGTTCAGTTCACTGCACTGGCAGGATCTCTTATCCTTGCCAGGCCTATTGACGTGACAGGTCCCAAAAAAATAGTGGTCGCGTCACTTCTGCTATGGTCCGTAGTAGCTGTTGCCGCTTTTTTTGTGCATAAGAAAATGCATTTCTTCGTCCTTGCGGGAGTTGCCGGGCTGGGTCTTGGAACAGTGCAGGCGGCAAGTCGTGCGTTCTTTACCCAGTTCATACCCGCAGGCCATGAAAGCGAGCATTTCGGAGTATATTCCCTTGTGGGGAAATCATCGGCCGTTGTCGGGCCTTTACTGTTCGGATATATTTCAGAGAGGTTTGGAAGCCAGCGTCCGGCGATCCTTTTCATAGCCTCTTTTTTTGTGGCCGGCCTTCTCGTGATTCGTTCGGTGAGGGGCGGAGGGCCGAATACAGACAATGACACTCGCAATAAAGTCTGAAAACCATGAATGGCACACGGCCACAAAAAACACAAGAGTCACGAACGTGAGCAGCTACCTTAACTTGCATAGTCAAATCCTGATGATATACTGGATAATGACTGTTCTTTGCAGAAGAAGCGCAGGGGGTGTCGGATGAAAGAATATGATGTGGTGGTCGCCGGTGCCGGAGATGTCGGCCTCGGGATTGTTTTTAAGGCCTTGGCGGACAATATGCGTGTGGCTCTCATAGAGAAAGGAGATGTAGGCGGGACATGTGTGAACGTGGGTTGCGTGCCCTCCAAGACGCTCATATGCGCTGCCGACAAGGTGATGGAAATAAGGGAAGCGGAGAAACTGGGAATAACGGCCGCTGTCAGGAGCATAGATTTTGAAGCAGTAATGAAGAGGATGAGAGAGGCCGTTAATTTCGGGCGTGATTCCATAAAAGAGGCGCTGGAAGGCGAAGGAAATCTCGATTTTTACCATAGCGAAGGACGCTTCGTGGAGGACTACACTCTCGAAACAGGCGGTAACAGAATCAGGGGAGAAAAGATATTCATAGCCTCCGGTACGCGGCCTTTTATCCCACCCATCAAAGGCCTTGACGGACTGGAATACCTCACCAACGAGAGCCTCCTCAAACTGGAAAGGAGGCCCGAGAGCGTTATTATTGTCGGTGGCGGCTATATCGGTGTCGAATACGCCCACTTTTTCGAGGCCATGGGTTCGAAGGTGACCATAGTGGAGAGCGGACCTTCACTGGTGGTTCATGAGGAACCCGGGGTTTCGGAGTTGCTCATAAAAGAACTGCAGGTCCGCATGAAGGTGCTTACGGGTGCGGAAGTAGTTGAAGTGAGAGGAGGCAAGGGTGGATACAGGGTTCTGGCCCGGAGCGGCGACCGCGGCGAAGAGGAACTGGAGGGGGAAGAGCTGCTCATTGCGGTGGGGAGGAAGTCGAATGCCGACCTTCTGGAAGTTGAAAAGACGGGAGTTCAGACCGGGAAGTCTGATTTTATCGAAGTAGATGATTATCTTGAAACATCCAGGGAGAACATCTGGGCACTTGGGGATGCAATCGGGAGACAGATGTTTACCCATGCCGGCGACAAGGAGGCTGAAGTGGCATGGCACAATGCCACGCATGAGGAGAAATTAAGGATGGATTTCATTAATGTCCCCCATGCCGTCTTCACCTGGCCGCAGATTGCCTCCGTGGGCCTGACTGAGAAGGAGGCCTTGAAGAATCACACTGTCCTCGTTGGAAGGGCAAAATATTCCGATACGGTTAAAGGGTCTGCGATGGTGGAGAGGGAGGGTTTTGCGAAGGCAGTTGTTGAAAAAGAGACCGGAAGAATTCTCGGTTTCCATATTATCGGGCCGTACGCACCCGTTCTTATCCAGGAAGTCGTAAACGCTATGATCCATGACAATGACATCAGTTACATCACCGGGAGTATGCACATATTCCCCGCACTTTCCGAGCTGATAACGGAGACGCTGGACAACCTGGAGTGAGAAAATATTTGGTGGAGGCAGCGGGAATCGCACCCGCTTTTACACTTTATGGGCTGAATCGATACACCGACCTGTACCTTACATGAGTTCCTAAAATAGCGTCCTGGTCCAATGGGCTGCGCGGTGGAGCCCTACCTTTTTTCTAAATAATAGATAGCCTTTTTGCTGTCATCTACGATCTGGATAAGCCGGAACCCGTCTTTATAGAGCAAACGAAGAGAGGTGTTATCGGAATTGCAGACCAAAGTTTCCGTATTCGAACTGACATATTTATGTTCGACCGGGCTGCAGACCAGGATCTTTTCGGTGAAGTGTTCTTTTTGTGCCGTTGCTCCCGCGGGAGCAACAGTCTCTTTACCGGCCGGCGTTTTTGCAGCAGACCGCTCTTTCACTTCTGCTGGAGCTGTCTTAACCTTGGAACCCGGGCATCGAGGAGCACCTTTTTTACACAGCAGTATTGAATGCCCGGACAGTCGTTTACTTTGCCGGGGACGGTATCGCCGATGCATATTTGATCGCATTGGCCTCCATTCGTCTTGCATTTCTCTCCTGTAGCAAAGGGCAAAGACGCTAAAAGTAAAACCGAAACCAGGTAATGCATTTTTTCACCTCGGCATTATAGACTTTCCGGTCCCCCGCGAATCCGGTATAGGGTCTCCCGATGCTGTATTCTTTACTATTTGGGATAATTTTTCAAGACCGGTTTGATCTCGATTACCTTTTACACGCCAAATTCCGGCTGTACTTTGAATAGGATAAGAAGATCGGAGATCCAGGGGACGTTCATGAATTAGTGAACCTATTCATTTCCTCATCATCTTTGAAATGGCTGTGGTTGCCACGCCGGTTGCACGGGCTACCGTCGCCATAGGAATTCCGTTGCTTTCTATCAGTTCCACGGCTATTCTATTTCTTCTTTCGGTGATCCGTCTCCTGCGGCCTCCGCCTTTCACTTCGCTTGCCTCTACTCTCTCTTCATTACCGCAGGGAAAATGGAGACGGCCGGTCTGTCTCCTTTTCTGTTCCCCGGGCCGCGGATGTAATCAGGGAGCCGGGCAGAACGCATTCGAAGAAAGAATGTGTACGCTGTCAAATAACATTACATAAATTCAACTCCTCGGCGTCCATAGCAAGGGCCAGCGAATTGAACGCCTCAACGTCGATCTCGACGATCGGCTTCGATGCCATGAGCATACCCAGCACATAAAGAGCCAAATTGCAGTAAAGTGGAAACTGTCCGTTCGTGTCTGTATAAAACATACTCCCCCCATTCTGCCCCATTCACTCTCCCGCGTTTGTCCTGTGATCGTATGCCAATAACACGGCTGCGCAACCCATCTGTCGTCCCCGCTTTGCAGTCCCGGGGAGCGTCCTTCGACCCGCCGCATAATGTGTGTGTCCATAGCCAAAATATAGCCCGGACCGCCCCGGGAGTCAATATATTTTTGGCAGGGGAGGTCGCAAGGCCTGAAAGGGAAAACTGGATTCAGGTCACCTGATGAAAGTGCGAAAGATTTTTGACACTGTCCCCACAGTTTTCATTGCCAAGAAATACCTCCAAGTCCGTTGAAAGCTGCCGTCGACAGCATATTTTGATACCGGAAACGACCATTGATATTCCGATGTGTTGTAGCAAAAGCGCAGGAAGAAAAATTTTCACCTGAAATGT